>JBAZOA010000001.1:0-76431 GCA_041648935.1 Candidatus Omnitrophota bacterium
CTGTCTTCAAGGCCAACAGCCTCCTCCTGGCCAGCGTCTCGTTAAAAAATTCTTTTATTGACTCGAAAGGCCCTTCTCCCTTGATCAAGACCCTGAAAACAGACACGGCGCTATCCTGCGTATCTTTTTCGATTATCAAAGAATTCAGGGTAAAGCCCGCGCTTACGGCCATTTGATTCATCCGCGCGTTCAGCATCTCTATTGGATCGGCCTTGGCCGGATTGACCTTGTAACCATTGACTAAGGTCTGGGCCATATTAATCTTCTCTTCTAAAATAGGCACCGACTCATTAAAGGCGTCCTCTTCCTCCAGCGCCTTATTCACGGATTTGAAATAAAAAAACGGGGAAAAATACACGAGGAGCAGTATAAATAAAGGAAAGAAGGCCCAAGAAAACGCCTTTTTCCCGCTGCTGAAGAAAAATCCGTAATCCGCGTATCCGCTCATAGGTATCCGCCTTATCTGTCCGCCTTTTTAGAAAAACTGCATGAAAATTCCGAGACCCAGCCTTCCCCTCGCCTGTTGCCCGCGCTGGAATTGATAGAGTCGATCATCGACATTAAAGAGGCGTCCTGTTTCCAGGCGAATATAAGGTCCCCGGCATTAAAGCTGTTTTCCCCGCTGGCCATGGGCACGATCACCTCGAAATTCAAGTCCCGCTTATCGGAATCCAGCCTGAAATTATCCAAGTATGCCCCAGGAGGAAGCGCCGTGTAAAACTTTGACAATAAGACCGCCAGATTGACGCGCCCTGATAAAACAGTGTCTATCGTCTCCAGTATGCTTATGTAACGCGTCAGCTTTGTCTTGATCTCAGCCCTGTTAAACCCGCTGTTATCGAGCCTTGAGGCCAAGGCCTTCCTGTAATAACTGTTCATCTTTATGATCTCGTCATTGATCTTGTAGCAGAGGGCCACCAAAAATAAGACGCATATAATGATATAAAAAATCATGCCGAAGAACATCAATCTGCGCCTGAAAGGCGGGGTCCTTTTATGTCTTATTAGATTCACGGATAATTCCATTATAAACCTTTTCTTATCAAAAGCCCCAGGCTCGGGGCCATGATTGGGCCGCAGGCCTCCGCGGTCTCGGGGGAGATCTTTCTGTCTATCCTGATACCTTTGAGAGGGTCCCAAAATTCCGAGGGGATAGTCAGCGCGCCCAATATCGCCTCCTGAAAATCTTTATCAAAAGAGGCCCTGCCCGTGAAGACTATTTTCTCAACAGGGGTTTTATTGAGCTTAAACTGATAATACCTGAATACGTCCTGCATGCCCTCAAGCAGATAATTTATCCTTTCCTGGCCTGAGGATTCCTTGAAATAAATATTCCGGGGATAGATACAGGGGCCTTTTGATAAAATAGCGATGTCAGCGCCGCGGTTATTCAGATTTACCACGCAGGTGGTCTTGTCGACGGGCGCGGCCTGTGACTTTAAAAATAACCTGCTCATGGACATGCATGCCGTATCAAGCGCCACGGGATAAAGACCCGCCTTTCCCAGGATGCTCATCTGTCTATCCACCACATCTTTCGGCAGGGCAACGAGCACGCCTTCTATAAAAACATTCTCGGAAGACGGTTCCCTGGGATAGATATACCAATCCACGAGCAATTCATCCTGATGCCTCTGAAACGCCTCTTCAGCCTCAAGCCTGATCGCTGACCGCAGTTCCTTATCTGACAAACTTGGATATTTAAAATACCTCGCCACCAGGGAACTGGTGTGAAAAGAAAAACACACGGTACGCGTCTTTACGCGATAATTACGCCATAATTTCTTTATTAAAGACGCTGACTCCCTGACCGTGTCAAAACGCTGGTTCTGTACGCATCCGATGTTTTCCAGCTTTATTTTTCCTTCCTTATCAAGAGACGCGCAGGATACTGTCAGGTAATCATCGCCTATATCCAGCCCCGCGATCATCTCTTGAGTAAAAAAGGAAAATAACTTATTCAGCATATTCAAACTAATTAATAGCCTGTTCTTGTAATTTTACCGCCCTGATCTATTATTGTTGTATTTGCGAAATCTATTGCATCTTGTGCTTTAGGACTAAAATCCGTGACTGAATTGCCCGTTGCCCAATTACAAGTAATTGTAAAAGTATCGGCCGCTACCGCAGTTACTACGTAACAATTTTCTTCAAAATAAGTCCCATCTAGATCACCAGCAGCTGTTGTGGTTCCTTTTTTAAAATTTAATCCTTCAACTTCACAAACTTTGTCGCCGTTTCCAATTTTTGTACCAGCTGTTATGTTTTTGATTATATTGTTATATGCTCCTTTTTCGGAATAACCTACTCTCATAGCATTGCGTATAGCCCCCAATGCTGACTCAGCTTCAGTCGCAATCGCCTTCTCCGTATTACCCCTCATTAACGGTATCGCCACCACAGCGAGTATCGCCACTATTATAGCCACTACCATCAACTCTATTAACGTAAAACCTTTTTTACTGCCTGATACCTTTAACATTTTAATTCCCTCCTTTTTATTTTTATGGCCAATTATCAACACGTAATATCAAGTTTTTATACTCCTATCACCTCCTTAATTATGCCCTAACCCCTCATGGTCATCGCTATCTTGAATATAGGTACGTAAACAGAAAGCACCAAGGCCAGGATTATACCGCCAAAGACAATGATGACAAAAGGCTCGAATAAAGACGTAATGACCATTATGGAGCCTTCCACCTCATCCTCATACATGCTCGCGATCGTGTCAAGCACCTGAGGAAGGCGGCCCGAGGTTTCTCCGACCCCGACCATCTGCACCAGTAAACGCGGAAAGTTCTCGTCCTTAGCCAGGCTCCCGGATATGTCAGAGCCGTTTATTATGCGGTCCTTGACGTCCGCCATGGCCTTTTCAAGCGCCCTGTTGGAACACGCCCTTGAACTGATCTCTATAGCGAGGACTATGGGTACGCCCCCGCGTATCATTATCGCCAGCATCCTGCAAAACCTCGCCAGGGACGCCTTTCTTATTACCTCGCCTAAAAAAACCATGTTAAGCTTGAAACGATCTATCTTATCCCTGCCGATAACGGAACCGCTGTAGATTATAAAGATAACCGCCAAGCAGGCGATGCCCAGGGTTATCCAGAGTATATTATGGATCATAAAGGCGTTGATCGCGAAAACAACCCGGGAAAACAGCGGCAGCTGCGCCCCGAATCCGGCAAACAAATCCTGGAAGCGGGGCATTATAAAAAGTGTGAGGATCACGACTACTATGGAGAAAAACGCCGCCACGAAAATAGGGTACGCGGTAATGCTCTGTATCTTCCTCTGCAGCTGCAGGTTCTTTTCCAGATACTGGCTCAGATAATCGAGCACCATGGACATGCTGCCCGATTCCTCGCCGGCCCTCATCAAGGCGATGAATATGGGATTAAAGGCGCGCTTGTGCCTTGACAAGGCCTCGGAAAAGGCCTTGCCGTTTCTTATGTCGTTATTTACCTCCAGGAGCACTTTTTTAAAATACGGGTTCTCCGTGTCATGCGTGATGGATTGAAGCGCGTCAATCAGGTTTATGCCGGAGGATATTGACACGGACAACTGGCGGCAGAAAATGGAAAATTCCCTGAGGCTGATCTTGGACGCGGCGGGAAAAGAAAAAAATTGTTTTTTGGTTTCAGCGGGCCTGCCTTTTTCCCTGTATTCTTCCTTGACGGACGAGGAATAAGAAATAGAGACTACGGTCAGATCCCGTTCTTTCAGCAGGCTGATGGCCTCGAAACGCGACCTGCATAAAATCGAGTCCTTTACCATGTTCCCGTTTTTATCTTTCGCTACGAAATTATATTCAAACAAATCAGGTCCTTGATTATGTATTCTCGGGCGGCGGGCAGACGCTTAAAACTTCCTCTATGGTGGTCACGCCGTCTTTTACTTTTCTAAAACCGCTGTCCAATAACGTCCCCATGCCCATTTGGATTGCTTTTTTTCTCAAGGCGCCTTCCGCCCTGGCTTCAGATATCATCTCTTTGATAGTATCCGTGACCTCTAAAAACTCGAATATGCCGGTGCGGCCTTTGTAACCGGTATTGGAGCATTCCTTGCACCCCTTGCCTTTATAGTGCGTCCATTTATGTATATCCGGTTTAAACTGGCTTATCGCCTTGAGGCTGTTGTGCGGGGGAATAACCTCTTCCTTGCATTTATCGCATATGACCCTGACCAGTCTCTGAGATATCACCAGGTTCACCGTGGCGGCCACCAGATAAGGCTCTATGCCTATGTCCTTTAACCTGTTAAACGCCGATGTCGCGTCGTTGGTGTGCAGCGTGCTCAAGACCAGGTGGCCGGTGAGCGCGGCGCGCATGGATATCCTGGCTGTCTCCAAGTCCCTCATCTCTCCTATCATTATTATATCGGGGTCCTGCCTCAGTATAGAGCGCAGGGCGTTCGCGAAAGTAAGGTCGATGTCTGACTTGGTCTGCATCTGATTCACGCCTTCCACAAAATATTCTATGGGGTCTTCGACTGTCTGTATATTGAGTTCCGGGGTCTTGATAAAATTCAACGCGCTGTAAAGGGTGGTTGTCTTGCCGCTTCCAGTGGGCCCTGTCAAGAGTATGATACCGTGCGGTTCTTTAAGGATCCTCTGAAAACTCTTCAGGGTCTCTGTCTCAAGGCCGAGGTCGTTCATGTCAGCGAGCATGGCGCTGCGGTCCAGCACGCGCATGACTATCTTTTCCCCGCACGCCTCCGGCAAAGATGAAACGCGTATATCCAGGACGCTCTTATCCACCTTGAACTTGAACCTTCCGTCCTGCGGAAGCCGCCTCTCGGCTATATTCATCTTGGAGAGGATCTTTATGCGAGTTACAATGGCGGGATATAAGGCCTTGGGCGGCGGCGTCACATTCCTCAATTTTCCGTCCACCCGCAGCCTGACGCTGACCTCTTTTTCCCCTGGCTCAAAATGTATGTCGCTCGCCCCGTCTCTCACGGCCTGCAGCAATAACAGGTTCACGAACCTGACTACAGGGGCGTCGTTCGCGAGTATGCGCAGATGATCAGAGTCGACGCGCGTTTCCTCAATAACACCCTCTATGCCCTTGCCGTTCTCCAGCTCGACTATATCCTGGAGATTCCTCTCTATGTGGGCCTCTTCCGCGTAATACTTATTTATCGCGGCCACTATCTTGTCTTCGCTGTTAACCGCCTTCTGCACCTCTAAATTCGTGAGGGTGCGCACCGTATCCACGGCGTTGATGTCCAGCGGGTCCTTCATCACGATGGTTATTACATTATCGGCTTTTTTAAAAGGGACTATGCAGAACTTGCGGGCGATGGCCTCCGGTATGAGTCTTATCTCATCCAGCTCGAGCTTGACGTCCTCCCCCAATTCCACGTACGGTATATTAAGCTGTTCGGACAGGGCCTGGGCTATATCGGCTGGCGAGGCGAAACCTTTCCGGGTTATTATCTCCCCCAGGAGGACCCGGGTATTCCCGTTTTTCTCTTCCACGGCCGCGCTGAGCTGCTTCTCATCTATCTTCTTGGACCTGAGGAGAATGGCGCCTATTAAGTTATTCGCTGTGTTTTTAACCATATAATCAAGTTTAGGTTATGAGAAATCCTTAGGATATATAATAATATATAGGTTGTATTATAATATAACATGGAAATATTGTCAATATTATAATATGACTGACAGGCAGGTTGATTTGACCATGAGGCAGGAAGTGATTTTATCCGAAAAAGGCCGCGCGGGGGCTATTTACGCGAATAAAGGCATATTTCTATCTGCGATGGGTCGCCGAGCACTATTTCCGGCGAACCCTTGTAATCTTTTACCGCGCCATAGACCCTTATTGTCTTGCCCCTGAAATAAGAGTCCGGCGAACGCCTGGCCTTGTTTGGCAGTGAAAAAAGCATGTCCTTGAACATGACCACCTTAAACCCGCCCTTGAACTTCAAGACCAGCATCTTGTCCGAGATATAGGTATCGACAACCTCCGCCTCTATGACCTTGACCTTGCCTATATTGTCTTTTGCCTCGCTCGCGGGGATGGCCTCGCCCACGTCAACCCACAATCCCTTTCCTGACGCCCTCGCCTCTCTCTGCGCCTCTAAAAACCTCTCGGCGTATTTTACGTTGGGCGGATACGTGTATATCGTCGCGTAACCCTCCCTGATCATGTCCAAATTCACCATTTTATCATCCACGTACACGTACGCGAGAAGCCGGCCGTATCTGTCTTTTTTCTGGACGTCGAATTCCAGGCGCGCGCGGCGCCCCTCGACCAGTTTTTTATTAAACGCCTTCGCCTCTTCCGCGAAAGGCATGGGTTTATAGACCCACCCGCCGGACTTCCTCTCTCTTGTCTCGGGCGTATCCACGCCTATGTACCTCACGTTTTCCCCGCTTGAAAGACGGACCGTGTCGCCGTCTACGACATAATCAACGAGATGCGTCTTATCCTGAAAATCCGAGGATAAAAAATCCTGGTGCCTGAACGCCTTGTTTATGAAAAACAACATGGCCAGGACCAGCAGGGATATTATTCGGGCTGTCTTTTTGCGGTTTATCTTTTTCAAATATTTTAATCCAGCGTCAGCGGATTGTAATTATACTTGGCGAAAATGGTGTAGGCGGTCCCTGCCGTGGACCCTGTCCTGGCGCCGCGCGGGACCCTCCAGCCATGGCCGGTGTCGACGTCGTCCTGGGTCGCGTAAGGAAGACAGCCCTGGCCCTGGCCTATCCTGGAAGGGCTTATGATGACCATCTTCTCAAGCTCTGATATGTAAAAATCGGCTTTTTTACCGTAATATTCAGCCCTGTCAAATTCTTTCCGCGCGCGGTAATAATCGGCCATTATCCTGAAGGTCACGGCCATCTGACCAGTCCACTCGGTTGAGACAACCCCTCCCCTCGCCACGTGTTCGTATTTCCCGAAATCGAATCCCGTGACCTTGACGTTCTCGCTGTCAGGCCTTGAATAATCCGTGGCGACCAGGCAATTTGTCTCGGCGAAATCGATTATCTGGTCAGGGTCCATGCCCTCATCCTTCAGGACCTTCGGCCCTATGGCGGCTATGGCCCAGGCAAACGTATCCGTGGCGATGGTGGCATCGCCCTTGCCCCTATTCATCCTGCCTTCTTTTTTATTAAAGGCGTTTTTCTTTATCCACGCGAGCGTCTTTTTCCGCGCGTCCAGATACTTCGCCTCTTCCGTGATCTTGTAAAGCATGCCGAAAAAGGCGTAGGCGTCCAGGTTGTGCTCCGTGCTGAACCACGCGTACCTGGGCCCTCCCTTTATCCCGTATTCCCTGTCCTGCCTCTGCAGATAGATCAGCCACTTGGCGATGTCCTCCGCCATGGCGAGATACGTCTCGTCTTTAAACTTGGCCGTGTACTGAAGTATCGCGATCCCCAGCCATATGTTAGGCCCGGCGTGGACGATGTATTCGCTGGGCTTGCCCGTATAGGCGTCATAGGCGTTCACGAACCCGTCATCGACCTTCTGGGCGCCATCCCTGTAAAAATCCAGGGCCGCCTTCGCGTTGCTCTGGTCGCCCATCAATGTAAAACACTGTATCGCGAGAGACTGGTCATAAGTAAACGCCCAGTCCTCCAGGTCCTTGTCCCCCTCGTAGCTGATCACCAGGCCCGTGCGCCTGTTCTGATGATTTTTTATCCACTTGTACATGCTGACAACGCTCTTGTCCTCGACCTTCCTGAATGACGCCAAAAGGGCCCTCAGGTTGTCCTCGACGGAGACCTTGTCGAACGAGATCCTCGAGACCCTGTTTTTCAGATATTCGTTTTCCCTGCTCAACCTGGTTATCCTCGCGTTAAACCTCGCCTTTTCCAGAAGAGACTGTTTTATCTTTGACTTTGCCTCGAACCCGTTTTCCCTAAGATACGCTATGAGACTGTCCTTCGCCATAAATTCGGAATTCAGCCTGTCAAGATCCGTCAGCTTGGCCTTGTACTGATCTATCTCGCTTTTATTATCGGAAATCGCGGCCTCTATTTCCTTGTTTTCCCTGTCAAACTGCTTTAGCTTTTTTTCCAAAGAGGCCTTTTTATCCGAAAGCCGCGCCAGCTCCTGCACTAATTTTTTATTGTCCACCCTTAACTTAAGGTCGCTGGCGGAAAAATACAGAAGCCCGGCGGCGATAACCAAAAACAGCGCGCCGAAAAATACGGGCGCGAAAACCGTTTTTCTGGCGTGGAGATATATGCGGTTCCTGTCTTTAGGATCTATATCCACAAAGGAAAGCCCTATCAGGTATTTATTCGGGTAAGTCGCGCCTACCTTCTGGTGCCAGGCGATCTTCGCGACGGCCTTGGTCTCCATGCGGCTCAGGGGGATGTGCATCCTGACGTCCAGCCTCGCGCCCGGATCTTTCAGGAATTGTTCCAGGTCGTCCCTGAGGTCGTTCGCCTCCAGACAGATGCCGCCCTTGCCTATGTTCCTAGTGAAGCCCTGCTTCACGTCGCTTATGGAACCGGACGTCTCGGGATCTATGAATTGGAATTCCACCGGAAAGACCGCGTTGAGGCGGATATAATTCCTGCGGTCGGATTGTTTTGGTTGGGACACTGCCATATCGATAAAATCTTATCAATAACCAACTATAAATGCAAGAAAAATCCCTTAGTTGACACTCAAGCAATACTCCTTTTGTCAACTTGCGGGATATTACGGGAGGCGGGGCTTCTTGATTTTCTTTTTAACCTGCCTTGGCTTGATAAAAAAATAGGAGCACAGAAAACCCAACAATATCACCGCGGAAAATAAAATGTGCGTCTCGCGCCTCATCGGGGAGGCCGCCGTGACAGGAGATGCGCGGTCCGGCGTGACTTCTTTCCCCGCCGGCGGAACGGGCGCCTCGCCGGAGAACCCATCGTCTTCATCGCCGGCGGCGCTCACGAACGGCCGCAATTTCCTCTTATTTTCCTCTCTCGCGGAATTTACCTCGTTTGACACGTTGATCTTTTCGATATCCGCAGAGGATTCCTCGGCAACCCATTCCCCGTCCCCCTCGTAAGGCCTCAGGGCGTAAAGAGAAGGAACGGCTGTCAAGATAATCAGGAAGACAGCCGACATGGTCCTTATTCCCACCATCTGATGATCTCCACTTTTTTTGAAACAGGGAGGAAAACGTCTATTATCCTGTTTTCGCCGGTCGTGTATCTTGAGTTTATCCGCTCATCGTAGTTGAATGTGAGCGTATTGGTATATATCATCGCCTCGTCTTTGGATATCACGGCGCCGTTTATCACCGCGCCTCCGCCTAATTTGCCGGCGACCGCGTGATTTGTATAAAAAACCCCGTCTATCTTGCTTACCCTGTTAGTGGCCAAATCCCCGAACACGGAGACGCCCGCCGGACAATTCGCGAAGCTTGTTATCGGGACCTGGGTCTGCACGTTTGACCAGGTATAGTCATAGTCGCGCGCGCCGTCAGCGTCCAGGTCCTCATATTGCGCCTGAAATATCCCGTCGTCCTCATGCGCGTCGTTAGTGTCCGGTATGCCGTCTTCCCCCACGTCTTCGTCTCCCATCCGATATAGATAACTGCCGGCGGACCATGACCCGCCTGTCTTACCGGTATAATCGCCCAATATTATACTCTCTGTCGCGGCGAAACCCACCAGGTCGTCGTCTTTATGCGCCTCCACCCATCCGTCTGTCACGCTGGGATCATCCGAGGCCGGCCTTGGGCTCGAAGGGGCGTTTTTATAATTGACGTCGTTGGCGACGTATATATTCCGGCCGGCGTAAAGAGTGCCCTGGCCCTTTATAGTGCCTTTTACCACGACATCGCCCCTTACCACCACCGGACCGTCTATCTCTATCGGATCAGAGCTCGTGCCCACCAAAACGATATTCCCGCTCTCCCCGGAATCATCCCCGAACACGCCGTCTATCAAAGTAACCCCGTTTACCTTTATCGTGCCGCCTTCCGTCTTCGCCAGGTCCTCATAATAAGACGTATCATAGAGATTTGGCATTTCTAATTTCTCGGAATCAGGATGCTGATGGTCGGCGTCCCCGCCTGAACCGCGTATGCCGTCCCCGCCGTCGTCTATCTCAAAACCGGCGTATATATCGCCTGATACCCCGGGTCTGTCCCTGAAATCGAACCTTCCGTTCGAACGGACATCGCCCTTGGCGTCAATGCCGTTACCATAGAACCATCCCCAATTATTTATGAAATACGCGTAATCAAAGACCGCGGCGGGGGGATTTTTCTGCATGGTGGCGTTCAGCGTCTTCGCGGAAAAACCTACCTGGCTGAAACTGGCCACCTGATACACACCATTCCCCAGATCCGTCATTGTCACTGTTATGTCGTTATCGTCAAGATAATTAAGCGCGGCGGAACCGCCTTTTAACCTGAAGGTCTCGCTTTCCACCACGCTGTCATTCTTTATCCTCCACACGGCCTTTTCCATGCCCGCTTCCGCTAAAAAGAACGCCTTCTCGGTATTCACCTGTCTCTCGGCGGCCTTCGCCTCGGTGGTGACCATGTAGACATATGAACTTCCACCTACCAAAAGCATGGTTAAAAAAGACATCGCCACGATTAACACGAACCCTTTTTTTCTCTTCATGTTAGGCGTTCCTCATGGTGACAGACGTCGACATGCTCGCCCAATGCGCCCCGTAAAAGGCGTTATTATCAAAAACCTTAAAGGTTATAACCGCCAATCTTCCGGACAGCTGAAAAAACGGGATGCCCGGCTCAGCGTTCACGTTACGCAGGAGCGTCACCTGGTCCCCGCTGACAGACACATTCGGATCGTATATGATATCTGTCCCGGATACATAATATTCCCTCGTGATATCGTCTGAGGCGTCTTGAGGGGTCCTGTTCGGATCGGTAACGAACCTTACGCGGTTTCCGCTGTCCAGTATAGTGGCGCCTGTCGCCGAACGCATACTTCTGCAAATCTTATCCAGGCTGACCCTGCCGAGCGACTGAAAGGTAATCTGGGAAAACCCGCCCCTCCACAATCGCTGAGTGGTGACATAGGTCCCGCCGATGATAGCGAACACTATCAGGGCGATGCCTAAACTGACCAATAATTCCGCTATGCTGAAACCCTTGTTCCCCACGCGCGCCTCACAGGTACGAGGTGATGGTCGACTCCAACACCTCTGTTATCGGACCATAATAATCGTTCCAGGTAATATTAACCACTATCTTATAGCCCTCCGCGACAGCGTAAATATTCGTGACCATGGTGCCGTTTATGTCGTCTGCCGCGGCCGCCGCGGTGCCGGTATCTATCTTGACTGTCTGCGTCAGGGGATAATCCGCCGGGACCATGTCCTCGTAAGACGTGTTTCTAAGGCCCTCTATCTCCGCCTGAGCGAGATTGGCCGCCATTACACGGTGCTTCGCCAGGGTCGACTGTATGGCGCCCACGGAATACAAGCGCATCATGCCAACCAATAAAAAACTGACGATGAATATGCTTACCATCACCTCTACGAGCGTGACGCCTCTTTTATAACGCCTCATATATGTATTATACCTCTATTTAAAGTATACCCCAAAAAACACCCCCTGTCCACCCTCTGTAAAAGGGCGAAAAGGGGGTCTCAAAAACCTGTAATTTTCGCTTATTCTATTCGCCGGAAACAACGTTCAGGAGGGATTCCTCCGCGAAGATCCGCGCCTTTGCCCTGACGGCTATCGCGATGCTGTCGCTGGGCCTGGAGTCCACTTCTATCACGCGGCCGTCCATCTCCATGACCAGTTTGGCGAAATACGTGTTCTGCTCTAATTTCGTGATGACTACCTTCGTGATCTTGGCGCCCAATTGCCTGATGGCGTCATGCAATAAATCATGGGTCATGGGCCTGGGGGGATTAATCCCGTTTATCTTCATCTTTATGGCCGTAACCTCCATTATGCCTATCACGATGGAAAGCATGCGGCTGCCGGCTTTTTCCTTCAGGACAATCACCTGCTCCCCCCTGTTTTCGTCTATCCGTATCTTTTTTAACTCCATCTCTATCATGGACATGTCAAATCTCCTGCCCCTTAGTTGACAAAAGGAGTATTACTCATGTGTCAACTTAGGATTATGTGTTCAGGGTTATCTCTCTCCTGCATTTGGGACAAAGTATCTTGATCCTGTCCTGGCGGGTCAATTCTTTCGGCGCCTCGATATTCAGATACGCCAATCTCAGCTCTTTCAACGCGGATAGATACGCCGTGGGGCTTGAATACGCCAGGGCCCCTAATTTTTTCGCGACCCACACAAGGTGGTCTTTCGCCCCAACCACGCAATTACAACCCTCGCACAAAACAAGCTCTTTTTCAATCGATTCAACGGCGTCTTCCCTGTTAAATACGGCGAGGTCGAATTTATTCGATAATTTTATGCCTTCCTGCGTTATGCAGGCCGCCTGGCATTGTCCGCAGAATATACATCTGTCATAGCGCAGATCGAGCCTGCGGACAGGAGGATTTGAATCGATGGAATCCTTTACCTCTATGCACCCCGCGGGGCATACCTCGCTGCAGGCCTTGCAGCCGACGCATCCGTCCTTAAAATATTCCGGCTTGCCCCTGAAACGCTTGGCGGGCACGTGAGGCTTGGAAGGAAAACTTGTGGTATAGGGGCCTTTTATCAGCGCCCTGACCGCCTCAGCCAGTTCTCTCAATTTCGGATATCTCATGACCGACCCTCTTTCAAACCTGACTTGCGGACCGCCCTGGCGAGCGCGTGGCTGGCCACCGGGGCGGTAAAAACTAAAAATAACGCCGTCACTATCGCCTTCACGCCCGCGGTGGAAAAACCTTTTAAAATAAAAGTGCCGAATAGAATAAGGCACGTCCCGAATGTGACGCATTTGATCGCGGCCTGTATCCTGCTGTAAAAATCCGGGAAACGCGCGATACCGATACATCCTATGATATTAAAACCCAATCCAATGACGATAAAAGCCGTCCCTATCATCTCACTCATCGAAACCTTTCCCTTCCAGATATTTCGCCAGGGCCAGCGCGCCTATGAAACTCTGAAGCGCCCACGCTATGGCGATGTCCAGATACCAATCCCTTCCCGTGGGTATGCTGAGTATGGCGCAAAAACCCACTATCAGGATCCCCAGGGTCTCGATAGCCGCCGCCCTGTCGCCGGCGGCCGGGCCCGCTATGACCCTGAAGAGGCACATGGCGAAACTGAGCATGAGTATGAAAAAGCATCTCGCCAGAAAAGGCGACTGCCACGCCAATAAAGACGGTATCGGATAGATCAGGACAAATAACATGATAACGCCGATAAACAAAAAACCTACCATCCAGCGCGCGTTCATTCGAATACCCTCTTTATTATGTTTTCTATTTTCCCGATCGCGGCGGCCGCGCCCCCCGACCCGATATCAAGACAATGCACGTGCATGACCCCGTTCTCGGCGTCCAGGTCCACAAAAAACACGCCCGGCATCAGAGTGATCGAATTCGCCAGAAAGGTGATCGCGGTGTCTGACCTTAGAACCGTCTTCACCCTGATCATGCCGGGATTAACGCGCGGCCGCGTGTCCAGCACCCTTAACGCCATGTCAACGTTCGCCTTCAGAAATTCCCAACTAAGCGCGGCCGCGTAAACCAAAAACCAGAAATATCTTTTTATCTGCCTGAAATTCTGAGGCCTTCTTATAAACAGATAGCTTGTCAGGCCCGTGACCACGGCGCTGACTATCACGCCGGCTATCACGTGCTGGGTATCGATGGGCCATGATAAAAGCGCCCAGATCATGAAATAAATTATGAATAATATTATCTTGTTTAATATCATCTCAATACCGCCTTCATCACTATGTTAGCGTAGCTGGTGCCTTTCAGTAAAACGCCTGAGGCGGTCTCGATAAAAAACCTGAAGGGGGGCAGAAGCATCAGGCCTCCCGCCGCGCACATGACCGCCAGACACACCATGGAAATCTTCATCGTGAAAGACGCGTCTTTTACGCCCCTCATCCTGTCTTTTATCTCCCCCAGGAAAGCGAGCTTCCTCGCCTTCATCAGCGCGGACAAGGTGAACACGCTTCCTATTATCGCGCAGAGCGCGTAACCGAAATGCCCTGACTGGACACAGGCCGCGATTATGATAAGCTTGCTGAAAAATCCGCTGAAAGGGGGTATGCCCGAGATTGACATGGACGCGATGAGATTCGTCTTTGAGGTAAGCGGCATCAGTTTATCCAATCCCCCCGCCTCTTTCAAGTCCCTCGTACCCGTCGAATAATCCATCGCTCCCGCGTTCAAGAAAAGCAGGGACTTCATGACAGAGTGATTGAACAAATGGAAAAGCCCGCCGAACACCCCCAAAGGCGTGCCCAGGCTGATACCTAATATTATATATCCTATCTGGCTGATAGACGAATAAGCCAGCAGCCTCTTGAAATCCGACTGCCTCAAAGCGAGCATGCCGGCGATTATGATAGAGATGACGCCGAAAAACATCAGGGCCTTTAAATATCCCTGGCCGGCGCCTATCACGTTAAATAAAATCCTGGTCAGGCTGTAAATCCCCAGGGTCTTTATCAAAACCCCGGAAAGCATCGCCGATATGGAGGCCGGGGCCGAGGAATGCGCGTCAGGGAGCCACGCGTGAAACGGGATCAGGGCCGCCTTTAAACTGAAACCTGCCAGAAACAGGACACCGGCAAACGGCACTACCCAGACGCTGTGCCTGTAACTCAGCACCCTGGCCATGTCCGCCATGTTCAAGGTTGACGTGAAACTGTAAAGGAGCGCTATGCCCATGAATATGAAACTCGACGCGACCGAACCCATGACGGCGTATTTAAAAGACGCCTCCAGCTCTTCCTCTCCCGTGCCGAAGGCCACCAGGGCGTAACTCGCCACTGAGGCCACCTCCAGGAACACGAAAAGATTGAACATGTCGCCTGTCATGGCCACGCCGTTCATGCCGCACACCATCAGAGAAAATAGGATGAAAAATTTCGGCTTGTCCGTGTATTTTTCCATGTAACCGACAGAATACACGGCGACGAAAAACGCCACGAGATTAACTACCACCAGCATCAGGCCGCTGAACCCGTCCAGCACCATGCATATGCCGAAAGGCGGGGCCCACCCGCCCAGCTTGTAAACCAATATCTTGTCCGGCGCGGACTCAAGCAGGATTCTCGCGTATACGGAAAGGCCAAGCATGAGTCCCGAGCTCACGACCGTCATCACTTCGGCGAACCGCCTCATGTATCTGCCGAACAGGGAATTAAGGAACGCGGCGGCAAGGGGCACTATCACGAATAAAGGTATCATATTCAGGGCTTTCATTTCTTATCCTTTAAGCCTCCGTATCTTGGTGATATCCAGGGTGCCGTATTTTTCGTACAGCCTGATGCTGATGGCGATCAAAAGCGCCATTACCGCGAGACCTATGACGATAGAAGTCATGACCAGCGCCTGCGGGATTGGGTCAACCATATTGACTATGCCCTGATCATGGGCGTCTATGGGCGCCCTTCCGCGGAACTTGTATCCCAACAATACAAAAAACAAGTTGACCGAATAACTCATTATCGCGATGCCCATGATTATCTTGACGATATTGCGCTTGCGCAAGACACCGTAAAGGCCGATAGAAAACAATATAAAGCATAAAAAATAAAGGGTCATGTTATTTCCTCGACCTTTCCAAAATCACCAGGGCTAGAAAAATGGCGAACAGGCCGACGCCCACCTTCAGCCCTATGGATATATTGCTCAGGGGTATGGTGCCGGCGCTGAACAGGTTGAACGCCTCGCCCTTTGTCATCACGTTCATGAAAAACGTGCCCCCGAAAAACCCCAGGAGCGCCACCGCCAGAAACATGACCGCGCCCACGGTCTCCAGTTTAGAGGCGACATTCTCCGAGATCCTCGATAACCTTGTTTCCTTGCCAAAGGCGATCAATAGATTAACAAACGCGAGCGCTATGATCACCCCTCCCGCGAAACCGCCTCCCGGGGCAAGATGCCCGTGCAGGATGATGTGCAGCCCGAAGATCAGGATGATGCCGGCTGTCAGGCGGCTCGCCGTCTTCACCACCAAAGACATATCTTCCCTTGAATAGTTACCCGTCATGCCGCGTCTCCATGATTCTTCTTGCCTGGTTTTCGCAAAACCGCCATTATGCCTATTATGGCGGTGAATAAGACCGCGACCTCTCCCAGCGTGTCATACGCCCGGAAGTCCAGCACTGTCGCGCTCACCAGATTAACGGCTCCCGTTTTATTGACCCCTTCCTCTATGTATTTCCTGACGACCTCCATCAGGGGATTGCCGAAAGACGGCAATTCTCTCAGGGCCAGCCAGCTGAACGAAAGAAATACGCAAAGGAAGATAACCGTCGTGAAAGTATTGAAGACCCAGCGGCCCTCTACCACCAGGGGCAGGTCCTTTCTTATGGTCGCCCTGATCAATATTATCAGGCATAATAATTCCACCACGAGCTGGGTTATGGCCAGATCTGGCGCCTTCAGCATCAAAAAAGCGAGACAAAGGGCGAACCCCACGGCGCCGAGAGAGATGACGCTCGAAAACAGGTCTTTCACCTCCATCGCCGTTATCGCGGCGAATATCATGAATAATAAAAGTATGTGCAGTTCCATGTCATTTCACCAAAAATAAAAACAGCCCCATCATGCCCAATAACGCCCACACCAGATAAGTCGGCAAGACCCCGTTATGCAGATATTGGAAAAATCTCCCGAAACCAAGCGTGATATTTTTTCCCTGTTCATAGATATCGAAAAATCCGGTTTCCGCCTTTTTATAGATACCCCGCAGCATGCCGTGTTCTTTCACGGTGTTATAAAATTCCGTCCCGGAAAGCCTCATCTCATCCGATATCTCCTCTCCCCCTATGTAAGGAGGACTTTCCCTGACGCCTTTGAAATTCCCCATAAAACATATCAATACCCCCGCCCCCAGGCCCGTCAACAAAAACAAGGCGGCTTTTATGGACGGCCAAGCGCCTATGAATGCCAAACCGCCCGGCAACACCGGGATTATCAGATACCTTAACGGGACGATATAAGCGAACACGCCGAACACAATGCATAAAACCGCCAGAATCACGACTGGAAGCCACATCTGCCACGGCACCTCACGAGCCAAACCGTGTTTTCTCGGGCCTAAAAAGACGCCGTTTATCAATTTTACGGACGCCGCCACCGCCAATCCGCTCCCAAACATCGCCGCTACCAGACAAAATATCCATAACACGCCGCCCTCGCTCCCTTTTTCCACCAGGGCCTGATAGATCATCCACTTTGAGAAGAATCCGTTGAAAGGAGGTATGCCGGACATGGCGAAAAACGCCGTGAGCGCCGTCATAAACGACAACGGCATCATCTTCGCGAACCCGCCCAGACGGTCCAGGTCGGAATCATTGGCCCTGTACTCGACGTTTCCACAGGACAAGAACAGGCACGATTTATAGATAGCGTGGTTGACCATGTGGAACAGCCCGCCCGCCAGGCCGATCACGCTGCCCGTACCTATCCCGAGCACTATATACCCTACCTGGCTTATCGCGCAAAAACTCAGAAGTTTCTTGAAATCATTCTGGACCAGGGCCGCCATGGCCCCGGCCATTATAGTTATCACCCCTATTATCATCAACAGCGCGCGGGAAAAATTATCAAGTACGAACACGTTCATGACCAATCTCGCCAATAAATATATCCCCAGCAGTTTATCAAGGGAAGCGGGGAGAAACGCTGTCACCGTAATCGGCGCCTCTTTGGCCGTATCGGGTATCCATGAATGAAAAGGCATGGCCCCGGCTTTGGCGAACGCTCCAATCGCGATGAATAGGAACGCCCAGAAAGAAAGCGGGTTATCTATCTCCACCCTTATGCCGCTTAAGCTCAAAGAACCCGTGATGCGCCATAATAGGGCGAAACCCAGTATCATGAAACCGTCTGAACCGGCCACTATTATCAGGGTCTTCTTGCTTATAGCCGCTGAGCGCGCGCCCGAGACATTGATGAGAGTATAAAGCAAAAGGCCTAAAAACCCCCAGGCGGCGATCAGTAAAATAACATTATTCGAGACCGAGGCCAATAAAGAAATCCCTATGGTCCATATCACGCAGGCGTAATAAGACGATACGTCTTTATACGACGACATGGACCGCGTTGAATACAGGGTGACGAGCGCCCCGAAAAAGCCTATGCCCAGCGCTATGAATCTGGAGAGGGAATCCACGTATAAGAAATCAGCTTCTATGGGCGCCTTCAAGAAGATCCTGATTGACGCCGCCAATAGGTACAGAGAGGTAACCAAGCTAAAGCCCTCTGTCATCTTCCTGAAGGTCTTTGGAAGGACGAGGATAAACAGCCCCGCGATTATCGAAACCAGTATTGGCTGTAACAATACGCCCATTCTATGTCTTTCTCATCCTCTCTGTCTTTTCCTGCGAAAGCCTGACCAGGTCCTGTCCGGTCATGACCTTTTTACCCGTCCCGCGATCGACCACGGTGACGCGCTCGGTGCAGCAATAACATGGATCGACGGCCGCCAGGATTATGGTGGCGTCCGATATGGTCTGGCCCACCACGGCCTTTTTATTGGACGCGATGTTCATGAAGCTCGGCGCCCGTATCTTGTGCCTTGAGGGCGTGTTTGTCCCGTCTGACATTATGTAATGCGCCACTTCGCCTCTCGGCGCCTCGTGCCTGCCTATGCCCTCGCCCACAGGCATGTCTTTTATGGCCGCGTCTATCGGGCCGTCCGGCATCTTATCGAGACATTGCGTTATTATGCTCACCGATTCATAAAGTTCCAATACCCTGACAACGGTCTTACTGAACACGTCGCCTTTTTCCTGCGTCACCACGTTCCACTTCACCTTATCATAGGCCGCGTAGGGATCGTCTTTTCTCACGTCGATCGCGACGCCTGAGGCCCTCGCCGTGGGACCCACGACGCAATATGTCTTCACGTCGTCTTTCGTGAGCACCCCGACGCCCTCGGTCCTGGCGCGTATCACGGGGTCGTCCATTATGGCCCCCTTGAACATGTCAAACTTGGAAAGCAGGCCCTGGAGCGTCTTTTTTATCCACGGGAAATCTTCTTTGGACATGTCCCTTCTGACCCCGCCCGGCTTCATCATGGCGTAATTCTGCCTGTTACCCGCCACGCATTCGAATATATCCAGCACGGATTCCCTGTATTTCCACGCCCACATCCAAACCGTATTATACCCCAGAAAATGCCCCGCCAGCCCGAGCCAAAGGAGATGACTGTGTATCCTCTCGAGCTCTCCTATCACGGTCCTTATGTAAAGCGCCCTTTCAGGCGGGTCCTTGGCCAGGAGGTCGTCAATGGCGTTCACGTAAGCGAATGGATGCGAGGTCGAGCATATCCCGCAGATCCTTTCCACTAAAAACGTCGCCTGGTCATAACTCTTTGATTCGGATATCTTCTCGATCAGGCGGTGGTTATAACCGATATCTATGTCTATGTCGACCACTGTCTCGCCTTCGACGTGCAACTTGAAAAATTCAGGCTCTTCCTGCAGCGGATGGTACGGTCCTATGGGTATGATCTTGCGCGCCATTTATCGATCTCTCCTTAAAGGATAATTGCCTTTCGGCCAGTCCTCTTTTAAAAGCAGGTGCCTCAGGTTCGGATGGCCCTTAAAATTAACTCCGAGCATCTCGTGTATCTCCATCTCTATCCACTCCGCGCCTTTCATGACGCCTGTCAACGTTTCCGTCTCGGGCTCCGGCTTAGCCAAAATAACCCGGAGAGAGACAATAAGCCCTGTCTCGTCTATCGAAAAGTGATAGAGTATCTCTATCGCCTTTCTGGTGTCCACTCCTGACGCGGTAATGAATCTGGCGCCCGCGTCATTATAAAGATACTTGACCAGCGGGACCAGCGCTGGATTGGAAACGGTAAAATAAATCCTGTTCTTCGACCTGTCCTGGAAATCCAGGATGTCTTTTCCCGCGCGCACCTTTATGTTCTCTATTATCTCCTGTCTTTTCATTTTAACACCCTTGTCATTGCGAACAGCAACAGTAGAGGAGGTTTAAACCTCCTCTACTGTTGCTACTTTTTGCTTGTCAATTTTTCTATGAGTTTCGTGATGCCCGCTATCATGGCCTCCGGCTTAGGCGGGCAGCCCGGTATGTAGACATCAACCGGCAGGACAGAATCGACCGGATCCGGGCAATTCGGCCCGTTTCTGAAAATACCCTGTCCGCACGCGCACGTGCCTATGGCGATAACGACGCACGGCTTCGGGGCCTGCGCGTAAATCTTTTTTATCAACGGCAGCGCCTTCAGGTTTAAAGAACCCGTCACCAATATGGCGTCCGCGTGCCTTATGCTTCCGACCAGCGTGATGCCGAACCTCTCCGCGTCGAACCTCGGGGTCAGCATATCCAATATCTCTATGTCGCAGTTATTACAGCTTCCCGTCGACATGTGATAAACCCAGATCGACTTGGTCAATGCCTTTAGCCTGAATCCCATCATAACCCCGCTATCGCCAATAAAACCGCCAAGGTCGCGAGCATGGTCATCTTCCCCCAGAAAAACCTCATTGCCTGGTCTATCTTCACCCTTGGGTTAGTGTTTTTTATGAGAATCGCCGCGACCACCAGTATCAGATATTTCCACAGGCCGAAACCGCCCAAAAACAAAGTAACCAACAATACGGGCAGGGCCACCATCATCATGGCCCTCGTGAGCTTGAATATAGCCAATAAGATCCCTGAATATTCTATAAAAACCCCTCCCATTATCTCTGTCTCCGCCTCAGCCATGTCAAAAGGCACGAGCCCGAGCTTTGCCTGGACGCAGAATACGGCTACTAAAACAGCCAGGATCCCTGAGGCGCTGAACACGAACGGTCCGTTCGCGGCCTGGTACGCGGCTATCTGGCCAAGACGAAGCAGGCCCCCTGTCTTTATTATCGGCACGCTGAGCGAAAGGATAAAGGGAAGTTCGTACGCCAGCATTAGTTTTATCTCTCTTGACGCGCCGAGCGACGCCAGGGGATTCGCGCTCGCCGAAGCCCCCAACATCACCGCCAAAGACGGCAATGTCAAAAGATACACTATGACTATCAGGTCCCCGGTGAAACCGATCGAGCTGAAATCCATGTTCGCGAGCCAGATAAAAGTGGATGACAACATTACGGCGCTGAGGCCCAAAAGCGGCGAAAGGAAAAATAACGGCCTTGAAGCGCCCTGAGGCACTGTTATCTCCTTCATGCTCAATTTTACCAAATCCAAGAAAGACTGGTACCACGGCGGCCCAACCCTCCATTGCACCCTGGCGCTCACCTTGCGGTCCACCCACGTAACCAAAAGACCGAAGATGGCCGTGAATAAAAAGCCCGGGAATATTAAAAAATTGAATAAATATCTTATCATGGGTGATACTTTTTCCACGGCATGGCGTGGACCGCTAT
Organism: Candidatus Omnitrophota bacterium; assembly: GCA_041648935.1. Classification (GTDB taxonomy): domain Bacteria; phylum Omnitrophota; class Gorgyraeia; order Gorgyraeales; family Gorgyraeaceae; genus JBAZOA01. Next base: position 21,435 of record JBAZOA010000001.1, read on the forward strand.
GTGCTTTCCTATCAGATATATATCGTCTTTCTCGGATTCTTCCACATCCATGAACTTCACCGCGTCTTCCACGGAACACGTCTTCACGCAGACAGGATCCTCGCTTCCGCTCCTGTCGATGCAGGCGTCGCACTGAGCCACGATATAAGGCACCGTATCAATGGCTATTGTCCCGAAAGGACACGCCATGGAGCAGGATTTACAGGACACACAGCGCATGGTATAGCGCTTCACTACCCCGTCCGCCTGTTTTTCCAGAGCCTCCTTTGGACACGAATTGACGCAGGGCGCCTCTTCGCATTTCCTGCATATGTATAAAAATTCTCCCATCTCCCTCAGGCGCGTAATGCCTGAATTCCCGGGATGATAATAATAACTGCACTCCGCTTTTATGGGCTCACACTTGTTCAATTTTTCCAAATCGATAAAAAGGCGTTTCATGTCAATCCCATATCTCGTGAATGTGGCTTATCCTGTCGTACCTGAATACCGGGCCGTCCTTGCACGCGTAAAAATTCCCCAGGCGGCAATGGCCACATTTTCCCATACCGCAGCTCATGTTCTTTTCCATCGACAGATAAACCTGGTCCTGCCTGTATCCCACGTCCATAAGCTTGAACGTGGCGAACTTCATCATTATGGGCGGCCCGCACACTATCGCCACGCTGTTTTTTAAATCCAGATCCAGCTTGTCCAGCGTGGTCGTGACCAGGCCGACATTGCCTTTCCAGCTATCATCTTTTCTATCCACTGTTATCCTGAATTTGATCTTCTTTTTGTCCAGGCACTGCCACTTATCCAGCATGCAGTCCTTGTATATGATATCTGACGGCGTCCTGGAACCGCAGCAGAACAGGACGCTCTTGTACCTGTCTATGTCGTGCGCCAACGCCAGAAAAAGCGCCCTCAGAGGCGCGAGCCCGACCCCGCCGCCCACAAGCAGGACGTCCTTGCCCTCGAATTCGGATAACGGATACTCGTTGCCAAAAGGCCCCCTGAGCCCGACCGCGTCTCCTTTTTTCAGGCCGTGTATCATGCCGGTGATCCTGCCCGCTTTCATTATCGTGACTTCCAGCCTGCTCTTTTCATAAGGGGAGGATGAAGGGGTAAAAGGCGCCTCTCCCACGCCGGGCACTGTCATTTCTATGAACTGCCCCGCCTTGAAACCCATCGGCCTCTCAGGCCTCAGACAGAATGTCTTTATGGTGGGGCTTTCGTCTATTATATCAATTACTTCTGTCTTTACGGGTAAATACGGATTATCTATCATCACTTAATCAATCCCTCAGCAGCAGTAGGGGAGGTTTAAACCTCCCCTACTGCTGCTGCTATTACTCAAGCGCTAATTTACTGAGGACTTCCCTTATGTCTATCTTCCCGGGACACGCCTCCACACACCTGCCGCAGCCGGTGCACCCGAACCTGGCGATATTATCGGGGAAAAAATTGAATTTCTTGTCAAATCTATTTCTCAGGCGCTGCGCGAGGAGCTTGCGGGGATTCGCGCCTCCGGCGACCCTCGCGAAAGACATCAAGAGACAGGAATCCCATTGCCTCAACCGCTCAAAACCCTCTTCGCCGTTCTGGTCCTTCAGCACGAAACAATGGCAGGCCGGACATATGAAATTGCACGCGCCGCATTCAACACACGTCTTCGCCGTCTCTTCCCACAATTTCGACTCGAATTTTTTCCTGAATAAACCCTGCACGGCATCGCTCGGCGGGATATTGCTCTTCTCCACGTGCCTCGAAAGCCTGTCTTTCAGCTGTCTCCTGTTGGATTCTCTTTTTTCGGAATAGGGCGCGGCGCTCTGGAATAATTTAAAATATTCCCTTATTATCTTTTCTCCCTTATTGGAACCGGCCTCCGCCACATAACCGCTTTCTATCTCGGAGATATTTATGTCAAAATTATCCGTTGGGTAAGGCATTATGCCTATGGCGAGACAAAAACACGTCTGGCCATGGGTAGTGCAATCGGATGATATGATCAGGCCTTCTTCTCTCCTGGAGACGTAAAAGGGATCCTTGAACGGTTCCTGCGAATATACATAGTCCATGACCTTGAAGGAAGCGAGATCGCATGCCTTGGCGCCTATTATGGCGATGGGCCTTTCAGTCCTGTCGCTGTTCTTTTCCGAAAAATAACCCGCCACCTTTGACCGCGCCGGAAAATAAAAACTCTTCAGGGGTTCGACGGCCCTGATCTCCCCCAGCACGGCGCCTTCAAGCCCTTCCTCCCCCATTTTCTTATAAAACCGCTCTTCACCTGACTTGACCGGGACATAAACCCTGTACGTCTTGGCCAAAGACATGGCCAATCTGTCCAGGTTCGGCCTATTAATAAAGTATAAATCCATTGGGTTGATCCTTAGAAGACTTCGTGAAATTTATCACAATCTTTTGAAAAAAAAATAAATTACCTATATTTTATAATACAAAGACGCTCTCCTGTCAATATAAATTTTACCGGCGTTAGAAATGCAGCTCCATGGCGCGAGGCGGACAAGCCTTGATGCACAATTCACAAGCAATGCACTTGTCTTCATAAAACAGGACCTTGCGGGTCACGGGATCCGTTACCAGCGCGGCTGTGGGGCATATCGGCACGCACGCGCCGCAGTGGGTACATTTCGCCTCGTTTCTCTTGATGTCCTTTGAAAGCGGCTGGACCGTCACGCCGAGAGACCTAGCGTGTTTTACTGCCTTTTCAAGGTTCGCCTCGTCGCCGGTGAACTCAAGCACCAGGAGCCCTTCCTCTCTGGGCGTCACGTAGGCCTTTAATATATTGAATTCCAGGTCAAAATCCTTTACCATCCTGTACACTATGGGCTGATCCACAAGCCTGTGGGGAAATTTTAAAACAATTCGCCTTGAAACCATATTGGACCTCCTTCCGGCTACGCCAACTCTATATTGCCAGCGCTCCCGAAATCACTGCCGATTATCGCCAACGCGCCCTCGACACCTTTAATAGAAACGGCGAATTCTAAAGCCGCCTTTATGTCTTTTTTATCTTTTATCCTGTTGCAGACGGCGGTCGCCATCGCGTCCGCCAGAGATGTCGACTTGGATATTATAACACAGGCATCGGCTTTTCCAAAGCTCAAAGAATGACCCACTGTACCGCTGGACGCGCATACCCCCAAAGGTGTCTCCGCGGCTTTTATCTTTATAAAAAGTTTATTGCTCAATGGGGAATCGCCCGCGAATATCGCTACGATCCTCTCCTTCAGAGATTTTATGAATATGTCCCCGCCGTTTTCTATGATAACCTGTCTGGAACGCGCCAATAGCTCCCCGCCGACAAATTCAGCGATCGCCCCGGCCACCGCGGCCATTGGTCCGACCCCGGCCAAACCCGACGCCCTGATCATCTCTCTTATGATTTCCGGGGCGGATAGGTCCTGGCCGACAGGCCCCAGGCTCGCCTGGAATTCAGGTCTTTTTTTTATATACCCCTCTATCTCTCTCCTGTATTTCTTGACGGCGTCCTCCGCGGCGCGGCTCAGATCCTTTTCAGCGAAAATGAAAAGGTCAGTCTCTTTAACGACAACCTCCTGTCCAGTGAGGTCGCCGGAACCGGACCATTTTCTGTAAAACCGCTCCTGGAAATCCTTGCGCTTGGCCATGCCGCTTAATCCACCTCTATTGACTCGACGCTGATGCCTGCGCCCCCAATGACTTCCACCGCGGCTGACTTGCACTCGGGACACCCCTTAACGAACTTACCGGCCAGAAATTCATTGCCGCAATTCTTGCATCTGAACCCCGGCTTGACCTTTTTAAATTTCAATATCGCCTTTTCCAAAGACGTCCCAACGGCCCGCTCTTTAAAATGAAACTCAAAATGATCAGCGCTTATCTGCTCCAATTCCCCCAGGAGTATATTAATCCTAAGGACCCTCGAATAAGGGCCAATCTCCTTGAGCTTTGAATTTACTATGAAAATTATGTTGTCCACAACCCCTGTCTCGTGCATATGCTCTCCTCTAACAAATCCTCGGCAGCTGCTCCCCTGTCAGCATGTCCAGGATCCTGGCGCCGCCAATCCTTGTTTTCATGTAAACCCCGCCGCCCTTGTCTCCGGTAACCTCTCCTATTATCCCGCAGGACCTGCCGAGAGGATGTTTTTTCATCTTGTTCAGCACCCCCATCGCCGACTCAGGGGAGACAATCGCCACAACCTTTCCCTCATTGGCCATGTAAAGAGGGTCAAACCCCAATATCTCGCACAGGGCCCTTACCGAGCTTCTCACCGGGATAGACGCCTCTTCTATGAAAATATCGCGTCCCAGCGCCGCGCTTATCTCATTCAAGGTGGTTGCCAGGCCTCCCCGCGTGGGGTCTCTCATGAATTTTATACCCCGGCACATCACGCTCGACACAAGCCCGTTCAGGGGAGCGCAGTCACTGAAGATCCTCGCCCTGAATTTAAGGTCCTCCCTGGCCAATAATATCGACGCCGCGTGATCCCCCGCAGTCCCGCTCAAGATTATCTTGTCGCCGGGCCGAATCCTGTCCATGGATAAATCAGCGTTTTTATATACCTCTCCCACGCCTGAGGTATTTATAAAAATCTTGTCCGCGCCGCCCTTTTCGACAACCTTGAAATCGCCCGTGACCACATCCACCCCCGCCTGCTCGCAGGCGGACTTTATTGACACGGTTATCTTCCTGAGTTCGTCATATCCGAACCCCTCCTCCACGATCATGGCGCACGACAAATACCTCGGCCTGGCGCCGCTGACGCACAGGTCATTGACAGTGCCGCTGACCGCCAATCTGCCTATATCCCCCCCCGGGAAAAATATCGGCCTGACCACGAATGAATCCGTCGTGTACGCCAATTTTTTCCCTGCCATGTCTATAAAAGCGGAATCGCCCAGTTTATCAAGGGAGGGATTTCCAAAATTCTTTAAAAACAACTCCCTGATCAATTCATGCGTCAATCTTCCGCCGCTGCCGTGAGATAAGGTTATTTTTTTCATTTTCTGTACCTGTAATACGCGGCGCACGCGCCTTCGCCTGAAACCATGCACGCGCCTCTTGGATTTTCCGGAGTACAGCTTTTCCCGAATAGCCTGCAGTCGCGCGGCGTCTTGATGCCCTTCAAAACCTCGCCGCATACGCATCCCTTGTCGGGCCTTGTAATCACGCGGGGAAGACGAAATACCTTCCCGGCGTCAAGATCGGAATAGGCCTTATTTACGCTCAATCCGCTTTTAGGTATGATCCCCATGCCGCGCCACTCTGAATCGCCCTCCGAAAAGACCCTGGACATTAACGCCAGGGCCTTCCTGTTTCCGGACCGCCTCACGACCCTTGCGTACTGATTTTCGACCTCCGAGCGGCCTGACTTCAGCTGCTTTACCAGCATAAGGATAGACTGCAATATGTCCAATGGCTCAAATCCGCTTATCACGCAGGGTATCTTGTATTTTTTGGAGATCCCGGCATAAGGCCCCGTGCCTATGACGGCGCTCACGTGCGCGGGGCATAAAAACCCCTGTATATTTATCCTTTTGTCCCTGGCCAGTAAATCCATGGCCGGCGGCATGACCTTGTGGCCGGAATAAACGAAAAAATTCCGTATCTTTCTCTTTCGCGCCAATTCCATGCTCGCCGCGACCGTCGGGACCGTTGTCTCAAATCCTATGCCGAGAAACACTATTTTTTTATCCGGGTTTTTCGCCGCGAAATCCATCGCGTCCAGTACGGAATAAACGACCCTAACCTTACCCTTCCCTCTTTCCTGGGCGAGGGTCGAATCGGAACCCGGCACCTTGAGCATGTCCCCGAAACTGGCCACTGTAACGTCTTTGATGCCCGCGAGGCCTATCGCCCTGTCTATGTAATCTTTGGGCGTGACGCATACCGGGCATCCCGGACCCGAGATAAGATTTATATCCCGCGGCAGCATCCTCCGTATGCCGAATCTCTCCACCGCCATGGTATGTGTCCCGCACACCTCCATGAAATTCACGCCGCCCAGACCCCTGGCGTGAGAGGATATAGCCCCGGCTATGTCCCGCGCGATCTTAAAATTTCTGAATTCATCTACGTATTTCACTTGATCTCTCTCAATAACCGCAATGTCTCTTTCGCCTTTCCAGGATCTATCCTCTCTATCGCGAAACCGGCGTGTACTATGACGTAATCCCCTGTCTTGGGCCTTGTCAGGAAACCTATGTTAATCCTGCGCCGCACAGACTCCACGGACACGATAGCGCTGTCGCCCTCTATCTTTAAAATCTTCATCGGGATACCGAGACACATCTTACCTTTCCTTCGCTAAGTTGACAAAAGGAGTATTGCTTGTTGTGTCAACTTAGACCGGCTATTATTGCCTGACCCAGAGGTATGCCGCCGTCATGCGTCGGGATATTTTTATGTAAATACGCCTTAAAACCGCTTTTCCCTAAAATGGACCCAACGCGGCCGCTCAGGTATCTGTTCTGGAACACGCCTCCGCTCAGGCATACCCTTGATATTCTATATCTTTTCCTCAATAAAACGCAAACATCTTTTATCATCCCGCATACCGCGTCGTGGAATTTTAAAGAAATGACGCCGGGCGGGATTTTCTTATCTAAATCCCTGATTATACCCTTAATCACTGGCCCGGGCTCTATGATAAAAATATCCTTATCTTTAATTATATCAAACTTATACCTTGTGACCTTGTGACCTTGTGACCTTGTGACCAATATCTCTTTCTCTAATTTAACTGCCGCCTCCCCCTCGTATTTCGCGAAGCCGCATATCCCGATCAACGCCGAGACAGCGTAGAAAAGACGGCCCGCGCTCGAAGTCAACGGGCTGTTTATGTTTTTCGCTATCATCTGAATCGCGATATTCGTATTTTCCCTGTTTATTTTCAACCTGCTCATGTCTTTATCGTGAACGCCATGCAGATAACTCAGCGCCATGCGCCAGGGCTCCCTGACGCACGCCTCTCCCCCGGGCATGGGCATGTATCTCAAATGTCCGGCGCGCGCGAACCCCCTGAAGCCGCCGATAAAAAATTCCCCGCCCCAGATATTTCCGTCAGGGCCGAATCCTGTCCCGTCAAACGCGACACCTATTATTTCGCCCTTGACATTATTATCAGCCATGCAGCTCGCCACGTGCGCCTCGTGATGCTGTATTTTTTTTATCCTTAACCCTTCGTCCCGCGCCAGCTCATCCGCGTATTTAGCGGAAATATATTCCGGATGCAGATCGCATGCTATTATTTTCGGCTTTACGCGGAATTTCTTACGCGCCGCTCTAATATGCCGCTCGAAAGACCTGAAATTACCCAGCTCGGACAAATCTCCCCCCGCTTCCGAGAGATACGCGACATTCCCATCGGCAAGGCAAAAGGCGCTCTTTGACTGGGCGCCAAGCGCGAGGACGCTGTTCTTTAAACGATAAGGTAAAATAATTTTGATATAATCCATAAAAATAACTTTGTCTCCGGCCGACAGGCCTGAGAAAAGCATTGTTTGTTCGAGCGGGCACGGTGTCCCGGCGCTGAAAGTGCCGGGACGAGCGAGAAGAAACACTGAGCGAGGCCGCCTCGCTGGGGCGGCCGAGCGTCTTTTCGAAGGCCTGCCGGCCGGAGACATAAATTATCTTATTAAAATTTTTCTCTAGCTAATTTTGCTACCTTGCCCAATTTACTGATAATGTCTTCCGCGAGCGCTTCAGAAAGGGTACCCATGCCACAACTCGGGGTAAGCATTGAATTGGATATTATCAAATCTCTGGGGATTGATTTCGCGGCCAGCCTCTCCATCCCTTCGGACAATCTCTTAAAAAGCGACGCCGGCGTCTCTTTCAAAGCGGCCTCCGAGGTAGGCACTATGCCCCACGCCAGATATCCGCCCCTCTTCAAAAATCCCGCGATATCCCCGGAACACAGCAATAACCCCTCCAGGTATGAATACGCGTCAAAATTTATTATATCGACCTTCGTGTCCGTGAGTATCGACCAATCCGTGTTGCCGCAGCAATGAATCCCCGCGAAGGCCCCTCCCGCGTGTATCTTATCTATGACCGCGTCCAGCATTAATACTATCTCCCGCTTTTCCACATTAAAAAAACTTGAGCCGAAACTCACCAGATACGGCTCATCTATGAAAATTATGACATCTCTCTCCGAGGTCTTTAATCTATCTATCTGCCAGCGCGCCTTTATGCCCAGGAGCTTGATAAACGCGTCTTTCAGCGTGTCATCATAAATAATCGATTTTCCGTTTTCATCAACCACGCCCAGCCCGAAACTCACCGGTCCCGTGACCTGGCCTTTTACGTATTTTTTATCACAGGTCTCCATGCCGTCCAGAAACGCGTAAAGGCCGGCCGCGAAATCATCCGTCATCCCCAGGCCGCCGTAATCCCCGGAAAGATACGCCTCGTATATGGCGCTCAACCCCTCGCTCAGGTCGCCGGAACTATCCACATGCATCTTTTTGTTTTTTTCGTCAATGACGACCGAAGGCAATCCCTGGGCATACTGCGAATACATGCCTTCCTTGAAAGACATCTTCGGCAGCTGCGGCCAGAATGGGATGTCAAAGTTATCGCGCACGATCCTGACGGCCTTTTCGGCGTCCAGGTGCGGCAAACTGCCTATCCCTATCGTCAGAAATTTACCGTCTATCCTCATCGCGGCGCCCGGCAGGAATTACGCTCTATCAATTCTGTGTCCAATATTATCTTCTTGTTGGCCTTTATCTTCTTGAATATTACCTGATTCAGGGTCTCCACGCTGATAACCGCCATCTCGTGCAAAGGCTGCCTTATGGTGGTAAGAGGCACGGGAGAATAACTCAGGGCAAACTGGTTATCGTCAAAACCTATCACGGAAATGTCCCTGGGGACGCTTACGCCGTTTTCAAGACAGGTCTCTATCGCGCCGACCGCCATCTCGTCGCTGGCCGCGAATATGGCCGTGGGCGGGTTTTTTAACCTCAGGAGTTCCTTCACCGCCTTCTTGGCGGACCCCCTGCCGAAATCGCCGTATTTTATGTAGTCATCCCTCTTTGTCACGTTGCGTTTCTCAAGGGTCTTCAGATAACCGTTTAAACGGTCTATCGCCACCTGGGATTTCAGCTCTCCCGTGACAGTGGCTATCCTGGAATGGCCGAGTTTTATCAGATACTCTGTCGCCTTCACCGCCGCCTTGAAATTATCTATGGATACGCAGGACACGGGCAGGTCTCTCGTAAAATAATTCATGATAACGCACGGGAGCCCGGCCTCCAGGACATTGTCTACCTGGTCCTCATTGCCTATGATATCGGAAAAGATGACGCCTTCCACGGAAGACATGTTTAAAAAACTTTCGCCGTTACTGATGTGCACCAGGAGGTCCATCTTAAGGCGCTCCACGGCCAGGCCGACGCCCTGGATTATCTGAAGCGCGTAAAACGAGTGGAATATATCCTCGTACCGGGGAATGACCAGTCCTATGGTATTATTGTGTTTTGTCGCCAGCCGCTGCGCGCTTATGTTAGGCCTGAATTTAAGCTCTCCTATGGCCTTCTCTACCTTCTCCTTATTATATCTTTTCACGGAACCCTGCTTATTTACCACCCTGGAAACCGTGGCTATTGACACGCCGGCCAATCTCGCCACGTCTTTTATGTTGACCTTGCTCATTTTAACGTCTCCCCGGCCTTGCCCAGTATGCTCGCCGTTACGAATATCAATAGGTTTTTTCTTTCCACGCTGTCTGAATTCTTCCTGAAAAGCCCTCCCAAAAGCGGCATGTCCCCCAGCACGGGGACCTTTGTCTTCGTATTAGTCCTTGATTCTTTTATTAGCCCCCCCAGCACCACGGTGTCTCCGTTGCGCACCGCCACGTTCGTGGCGAGGTCCCTTGTCGTGAATTTCGGCAGTTTGACCTCCCCGCTGTACTCAAAAGCGTTTTCCTCGTATTCGCTCACTTCGGGATTCAGGGTCAGGGCTATGATCTCCTTGTCTTTGCCCACGCTCGGCGTCACGTTCAGGAGTATCCCTACGTCCCTCGTCTCAAAACCCTGGGGGACATTGACAAACCTGGTCTCTTTTATGCTGACCCCGCTGACTACCACCGTATCCAGGAAGTCGCCGTCGTTATTCAAGTCCTCTTTTGTGAGGGTCGGTTCATACCTCGTGGGATACACGTATTCGTCCGCTATCTTTATGGTCGCTGTCTGGTTATTCAGGGTAGTTACCCGCGGCGCGGAAAGGGTCTTCGACTTTGTCTTTTTCTCAAGGGCATGCAAGACCGCTGAAAACTGCGGCCTCGTAAGCAGTCCCTGATAACTCAGATTAAGGCCTTCCGTGGGCGCGCCCGTAAACGCTGAAAACATGGAACCGCTGTTCGCGCCTACCTGATTCACGGCCGAACCGGAATCTTTATATATCACCCATGGGGTATCAAGGGACAGGTTAACGCCCAGCTCGCTTAAATCCGTCACGTTTATCTCGACGAATTTCGCCTCGATCAGGATCTGCACCGCGTCTATGTCCAGATTATAAAGGATATCCTCGACTACCTTTAAATTCGACGGGGTATTCGTGACTATCAAGGCGCCCGTGCGCTCGTCCAGATTTATCTTTGAATCGCTCGGCCATGCCACCGCGTTTTCGAGCACGTCTTTTATGGTGCTTGTCTTCGATATCCCGGCCGCGCCCCCGAATCCGCCTTTTATGCCGCTGGTATTGCCGCTGAATTCGGTATACATGGCAAGCCCCTGATCAAGAAAATACATCCTTGTCTCAGGCGTTTCCTTGTCCATGTTGTCAAAACTATCCACCCATATCGCGTTCTTGTCCACCCTGTAGGCGAGCCCCTGGTTCCTGAAGATATACTTCAACAGGCTTTCCAGCGGCATGTCCTTCACCTTTATGCTGACTTTTTTCTCCGACAGCTTAATCCCGTTCCCGGGTATTATGTTCACGCCCGTGGCGTCTGATAAAAAATCTATCACGTAATCGAGGCCCACGTCCCTGAAATCAACCGTGACAGGCATGCGGATCTTATTCCTGATCTCCGGGACCGACACTATGGCGTGCCCTTCGCCGCCGTCGCGGCCTTTATCCATCGGCCTGGATTCATAGGCATAAAGCCCCTCGCAGGATATTAAAAATAAACACAGGTATATGACCAGATTTTTCTTCATGTTGCGCGCCCGCCTTACTGTTCGATGGCCGCCGGCCTGCCGCCCAAGACGCTCGCCATCCTGTCTTCGTCTCTATTCATGACGCTGGCCGTGACAAATATCAAGAGATTCCTGCGTTCCGTGGAATCCGTGCTCTTCCTGAATAATCCCCCGACAAAAGGCATGTCCCCCAACAAAGGCACCTTTGTCTTCACTGTCGTGTTCGTCTCTTTTATGAGGCCGCCCATCACCACTGTCTCGCCGTCCTTTATTATCACGCTGGTGCTGAGATTGCGCGTGGTGAACTGCGGTATGGTCACGCTCCCCGAGTACGACTGCGTGCCTGAGGCCTCGCTTACCTCCGGCGTCAGCGCGAGCGTTATGTTCTTGCCGTCCACCCCGACGCTGGGCTTCACGTGCAGCATTATGCCGACGTTACGTGTGACAAAGTCCTGGGGTATGTTCGCCCACTCTGTCTCGCCGGCGTCGTCAAAGTCACCGTCGCCGTTTATGTCATACTGCACCAGGCTGACCTCATACCTGGTCGGATATATATATTCGTCTATCACCTCTATCGTGGCCGCCTGGTTATTCATGGTGGTGACGCTCGGGGCGGACAACGTCTTCACGTTCTGCCGTTCCTGCAGTGCGTGGAGCGCGGCCTGGAACTGCGGATGGCTGAGTATGCCCTGGTACGTCAGGTTAAATCCCTCGTCCGACCGGCTGAAATCCGAAAAACCAACACCGCTGCCTGACGCGACGCCATGCAGGGCCTGCCTGGAATTGCTCACCTTCGCGCCCCAGTCGCTGTTCAATATCCATTCAAAACCTAATTCATCCGTGTCAGTGACCTTTACCTCCAAAAACTTCGCCTCTATGAGCACCTGCACCGGCGTGATGTCCAGGTTATAAAGCAGATTTTCCACTATCTCCAGATTTGATGGGATATTGCTGACTATCAGGGCGCCTGTCCTGTCGTCAAGCGTCAATTTGGATTCCTTCGGCCATTCCACCGCGTTCTGAAGCACGTCTTTCACCGTCTTGACCTCGGCGGAAATCGATGAGGACGAGGAGGAACCTTCCAGATCCCCGCCCTTCGCCTGTGTGATGAATTCCGCGAACCTGCCCACGCCCTCGTTCAAAAAATACACCCTTGTCTCGACCTTTTCGTTGTCAAGCTCCTCTTTTGTCGCTATCCAGACAGCGTCCTCCTCTATCCTGTAGACAAGGTCCAGCGATTTCAATATATACATCAACGCCTCTTCCAGGGGCATGTTCTTTATCTTCATGGTCACCTTGCTCTCCGATATGTCTATCTGGGTCGAAGGCACTATGTTCACGCCCGTGGCGTCCGAAAGAAAGGCCAGGACATAATCAAGCCCCACGTCCTTGAAATCCACGCTGATCGGTATCTTGAGCCGCTTGCGTATCTCAGGCACCTTCACGAGCGGCGTTATCTTCTTCTTTCTCTCAAGGGCCCCTGTTTTTTCCTCGGGCAGGATGTGTTCCCTGGCCACGTCCAGGAGCATCCTCTCCTCTGTCAGCTCTCTCGCCTTTTTCAGGGCGTCCTCTTCCGTCTTTATCCGCTGCGTCTCAATATAATGCAGGGTCTCCTTGAATTTTTCGTTCTCCGGCAATTCCGATATGGCCCTGTTCGCGGTCTCTATCGCCTGGTCAAAATCCTTGCCCTTGATGTCCTTTATTATGGAGTCCATGTAATCGGTGACCTTGGCTATCTTTTCATGCGCTTCCCGCGCCTTTAACCTCTGTTCAAAGACCCTTTTAAGGGCGATCTTTTCCACCTCTTTTCTCTGGCGCTCCGCCTCCCGTATCCTCTTTTGCCTCTCCATCTCCAGCTTCGCGAGCCTCGCGCCTTCCATCCTCGCCAAGAGCAGTCTTTCCTCGTCTTTCTTTATCCGCTTCCGCATGTCGTTTATGAGAGATTCCGCCTGAGGGACCAACTCGTTCACCGGATCTATCTCTTTGATCTTTTTCAATACCACTATGGCCAGGGGATAATTCCTCTGCTTGTAATATTCCATGCCCTGTTTATATGCCAGTTGTATCTTCTGCTGCTGGAATAACCTCTGTTTCCTCCTGGCCTCTTCCCAGGCGATCCTCCTCATCTCTTCCAGATTCACTATCCTTTCCTCTTCCTGCCTGGCCATCTTCTCCGCCTCCGAGACAACATCCTGCTTCATCTTTTCCAGTTTTTTGTACTGCAGTACCAGCATCTCCGACATCCTGGCCTTGGATTTATCGATGTAGATCTCGGCGAAAGGCGTGAAATACGGCTCGCCCTGCTTTTCCTCCACCTCTATGAGCCTTTCGAACAGCGCGATCGCCTCCTTGTATTTCCCATTCTCGAATAAGGACATCGCCTCCTCAAAATATTTCCGCAGATCGACCTTTGAAAGCACGGCGGTCCTGACATAAGAGGGATCCAGGGACGCGGCGCCGGGGCCGCACCACAGGCCGATACTGAACAATACTATTAAAATGCCGCTCAAGATCTTTCTCATTCAGGGCCTTTCTCCGAAAGCTCTTCCTCTTTTTCCTTCCTGACCGTACCCAGCACGAGCTCTTCCCCGTCATCTTTCTTCAGGCGCACCTCTCTATCCCCCACGCTCGACACTATGTAATCGGCCACCTTGTCGCCCTCCTGGACCGAATAACTCTTCCCCGTACCCTCGTCTTCTATGATGACCATGACCTTGGAGCCGAGGGTGATCCTGCCCTTGTAAACCAGCACGGGTTTCCTGGGCGCCTCTTCCTCAAGAGGTATTATCTCCGGTTTTTTCGCGGCGGTATCTTCTGTCACCAATTTTCCGAAAATATTTCTCCTCAAAAGCGGCTCGCCGCCGTCAAGGGAATCCTCCGACTTCAGTACGGCCGTATCCCAGATATCCTTAAAGGCCTTCTTCCTGGCCTTGGCCTTTTCAGTGGCGCTCTGCATGTCCTTCATAAACTCATCCGCCTCTGTCTTTTTCTTCTCCTGGGAATTAAGGCCCACCGCCAGGCTGATCGCCAGACCTATCACCAGTAACCAGAATATGACCTTCTCTTTTGTGATCATTTTTTTGGCCTCGCCACCATGAACGTGCTCGCCACGAAACTCACTTCCAGGTCTTCGGATTCTTTGCTGTTTTTCACGTGCAGTTCCTTCACCGAGACAACGGGGCTCCCGTTCCTCAATATCGTCAAAAGGCCTGCCAGGGTTTCGTGATCTGTCTTGATCGAAACCTGAACAGGCAATTCAGTATAAAATAACCCCTTGCCCGAGGGCACGGCGTAATCGATGGACTTGAGCGGTTTCAGGGCGTATATCTCTATATTTCCGCTTTTCAAGAGCGTGCCCAGGATCAGCTCTATTGTCTCCAGCTGTCTAAGAAGCGCCTCTACCATGCTGTCTTTGGGGAGCCCATCCCCGAAGCCCAGGTTCTCCGGGACCTTCACGCCTTTTTCGGCCGCGGACGGCTCAAACTCCTTCATCGTGCCGTGCAGCCTCTCTATGAAATACAGGCCCGCCTCCGCGCCGGATTCCAAGATCCTTGTTTTTTTCGGGTCCACGAAATCCATAAGCTCTGAAAACTTATTCTCGAGCGCCGAGTTTTCCTTCTCCATCCTGTCAAAACTCTCCTTGGACGGCAGGGATCCCGTGCGTGTCACGTACCTCTTTATCTCCAGGGTCTTGCGGTCCAGCTCCTCATCCATCATGCTCTTCCCTTCCTTCAGAAACGGATTTATTAAAAATACGTACAGGCCCAGCATCGCGCCAAGCGCTATCAGACCCTGCTTCAAGAAAGTTTTTTCCCTGCCTGCCTTCAACATGTTACTCCCCGCTGGCGTTGATGTCCATGGTTATGCTGAACTTCACGACCTCCTCGGCCGTATCCTTGTCTTTTTCCACGGAAGACGATATGGGCTTCACGTCCCTGAAAGTGGGGGACGCCTTGAGCGCCGTGACAAAATTATTGACCGCCTGGTACGAAAACGCCTTGCCGTTCAGGTCCAGACGCCCCAACCCGCTTTTTTCCATGGAGACCACGCCTGAAAAATCAGTGAGCCAGACATCATCCGGGATTATGCCTGAAATGATGCCGAAGACGTCCAGCCACATGGCCCGGGAAAAAGCCACCTGGTAAATCGCGCCGATCTTCTCCTTCAGCGCCTCTTCGCTTTCCTGTATTTCTTTTATCTTCGGCTCATAGGTCCTGTAGACCTCCATCATCTCGTCTATCTTTTCCAGCTTGGCCTTCTTCAGAAAATAATCCTGCCTCATGAAAATAGATACGCTGGCCAATAAAAGCGCCAGGGCGGCGGCGGAAAGACCCGTGTAAACGCGTTTCTGCGCGGCCCTGGACCTTTCGCTGATCGTCTCTTTCAAAAAATTAACCTCTATCTTTAAAGGCTCCATGTCTCTCAGCGCGAGGCCCACCGCCACGCCGAACTGATTCTTGATACCCTTTGCCTGCGCGGCCTGGAACATCTCCTTGGCTATGCGTAATTTTCTAAAGGGGTCCAGGAGACGCGGTTTTACCCCGAGCCGCTCCGCGAACACGGCCTCCATGTCCTCAAACAAACTCCCCCCGCCGGTTATTATCAGGTCGTCTAATTTCTTCTTGCCGGACGGGTCCTCGCCCTGCTGCATGAAATAATATTCCAACGAGCGCTCTATCTCGGAAATAATCTCCTCCGCGCCCTGGCCGCGCGATTCCCGCATCCTGTCAGCCGCTATGGGAAAACTCCGTATCCACACATTTCCCTTGTTATATACTATAAAGTTCGTTGACTTTGAGCCCATGTCGACTATGGCCCCCAGCTTGGAATCATCGTAATCCTCATTAAAGGCCATGCAATTATACACGCTCAGGGTGGAGACATCTATTAAAGAAGTCGATAATTTCGCTGACTTCAACGCGGATATCGTATCCTCGATGATATTCTTTTTTATGGCGATAATCACCGCCTTCTGTGCCGCGCCCTTGTCCTTATCCAGCACGGCCCAATCCCAATTTACCTCGTTCAGGGGGAAAGGTATCTGGTTCTGGGCCTCGAACTTCATTGTCTGCCTCAGCTTATCTTCCTTTACGCTTAACAGCTTGACAAACCTTATGAATACGGATTGGCCGCTCGCGCAGACGTTGACGCTGGACGGTTTTATCTTGTTTTCGGAAAACAACTGGGATATAAGCTGGGATATGGCCTTGTTCCTGTCCAAGCCGGGGTCATCAGGGATCTCTTTTATGCCGAATTTGGTCAGCATGACGCCCTTGCCCGCCCTTTTCAATTCCACGAGCTTTATGTACCGGCTGCCTATGTCCAACCCTATTGAACTCGACTTGTGTTTAGCCATCTACCTTGCCCTTCCCATTATGGCCCTTAGTTTTCTGACGTCGTCCTCCGTGTACTCCCTCCAGCCGTTCAGGGCATTTCTCCCCGGCTCCGGAAACAATTTTTTATTCTCATAACGAACAAGGGTCTGTTTTGATATACCCAGAAGCCTGGCTGTTTCCGTGACAGAATAGTATTTTTTCTCTTTCATATATAAAACCTCGCTTTTTAACATCACGCCTATCCGCCCCCCCAGACAAATTAGGCCGAATCTCTTCGGCCTTACCTTGAATGCGCCCCATCTTATGACCCTGATACGGGTTGATATGGAGTGATACAACTATATACTATCAAATAGTGTTTGTCAAGGGCAGGGGGTAAAAATACTTATTCTTCTTTCCAGAACTTGAAGGGCTTTTTGGCGGGCGCTTCCGGCTTCGGTACGCCTTTTTCGTTTATAGTCCATGCCCTTTCCGCGGGCACGGGATCCATCTCGTCCAGATCGATGACGCCGTTATTGTTCACGTCTTTCGCGGCCTGAACCTTAAAATAATGGTTGCCATCGGCTAAATCCTTCCTGCCCGCGGACGAATCGCGGGACGACCACTCAGACCATTCCTCATTATCAAATTGCCATCTGAACAAACATCCGTCCACGGTGCCCTTAAAGGTAAACAAGGCGTCCCTGGATCTGGTCAGCAGGCTTGGCCCGCTTGTTATCAGGGTGTCAGGCGCTATTATTATGAGCTCTATGGTATCGCTTACTATCTCTGACTCGTTCCCGGCCGAATCCCTGAATTTCGCGTATACCTTGCGCGTGCCGGTTATAGGGGTAAGCACCCAGTTCTCTTTCTTTGTCTGATAAGGCTCCCATGCCTCGGTGTCGAAAACGCCGTCATTTGAAATGGCCATGTACTCCACGTTCGAGGTGGAGTCGGAGGCGGAGATCGCCAGGTTCACGTAAACCGAATTAGTGGTCGCGTCCTGATTATTTATAATAAGATATCCTGAAGGACCCTTCGTGTCTACAACGAAACTCCACACCACCGGAGAGGTCTCGTTGCCAACGACATCGCTCACCTGTATGGATACCACGTTATCCCCTTCGCTCAGGGGGGTGGAAGGTATGTATATCACGCTCTTCGAGTTTTCGTCATAAGTGGCGTTTACGCTTCCTTTATTTATGGTCATGTTTATGGACTCCGGATCCACGCCGCTGTGATCATCCGTAACGCTTATGGAAATAGTCGACCTGTCATTGGATATCATGGCGCTGTTGGTCGGAGAATAACCGCCTATGACAGGACTTGCCCTGTCTATCCATATCTCAAAAGAGGCGGTATCGCCCCAATTCCCGGCTGAATTCTGCGCCTTGAGATTAAACACCCTGACTCCGTCGGAAAGCAGGCTCGAGGGCGTCTGATAAGACACGGATTGCGTGTCCGCCTCATCGTCAGGCACGTCGCCCCAGGCATAGCTGTATCCGATAATCCTGACCCCGGTGACGGGATATTCCCAATACATGTAAGGGTCGGCGCAGCCCTGCCATAATTTCGCGGGTATGTCCTGGCCCGCGGGGGCTGTCTTGGCCCAGATTATGGGCACGTCCGCCGCTCCTGTAGAAAGCCTGAATCCGCTCGTGGCCGTCTTCCACCCGGAATAATCATAACCGTCGCTTACCCTCACGCGCCACCTGTAATCCACGCTTTGCTCTGTGGTGGAAAGCACGGGGGTAGTGTAGTCATTGCCGCCGGACGCCACGAGGCCTGAATCCACGCTGAGCGTGACAAAATTATCCTTTGATACCTGGACCTGGTAATAACGCTGTCTGTGGCCGTCTTTATCCGAATAGGCCCAGCTCAAGGTAGGCGTGCTGTCAACGGTTATGAGGCCGTCGTTGAAACTCGTTACGCTGACATCCGGGATCATGTTGCTTGAAGCCAGCATGCCTCCGTATATCTTATAGGCCTTTCCTATGGCGACGCTGGTCCCCAAAGGACTGCCGACGCTATTCTGGCTGTTATAACTGCTGGAGGCCCCTGCCGCGCCGCCGTTGTCCGCGACCGCGGAGTGAAGCTTATAGCTCTTGCTGGAAGATATGGCCGCGCGCGCGGCGCCCGTGAAAATAAAAAAGGCCGCCATCAAAATAATAGCGACCCTTATAATAAATCTATGACATATGTTATTCATATATTAGCTTGATTATAATAAATCAAAAAAATATAATCAAGAGAAATATTACTTTCTTTGACCGCCAGGCCTAAAGAAACAATTTAATTTAAAAACGTTATCTCTCGAAGACCGCCCAGATCTTCTTCTCTGCCAGGACCTTTCCGTTTTCCAGCACCTGCGCGGTGACAATAATCCTGTAAAGATTGGAATGCACCGTGACAAGATTCGATATCCGCTTGAATCTGTTCTTTTTATCCGCGTCGCTTGAGCCGAGCGTGTCCGCGTAAAGCAGGTCTCCTATGCCCAGCTTCAATCCGCCCTTATTACCGAATACCCTGTTATTTACAATGCTATTCGCCGTGGCGTCGTCTATGCCGGGCAGGACAGCCAGGATACGGTTGGACGCGGTGTTGACATTCACCCTCCCGTCAAAGGTATTTACGGGATCCAGCCTTATGAAATCAAAATGCGCGGCGCCTGTCTTTGAGCGATTTTTTATCTTTAACTCCAAGATGCCCGTCCCTATCTCTACGTCCCCGAAAACTATCCCATTATCCGGGCCCGGGCTTAACGCCGGGGTCCATTGACTCCAGGTCCCGTCAGCCAGGCGCGCTGAAACGCTGATCTCTTCCTCTTCCTGGCCGAATATCCTCAGTTTATAATAACCGTCTTCCGCCTCCCATTTCCAGGTTCCTATGGAATCCGGCGAACCGCTTTCGAAATGGTCTGTCAGGGGCGCGGCCCTCTGCACGATCTTCCATCCGCTTTCAGATTCAGGGACCATATGTCCTTCCGCCTCAAGCCGTATCCCGAATACCGTCAGCCTGTCCGCTATCTTCGCCACGTCTTCCGTCGTAATGGTTGACCAGTCATCCAGGCCTATCGGCACGAACCCGGCCTCTCCCACTGAGGAAAAATTCCTGTTCTTCACGTTCACTTCCGTGTCGTAATGCTCTATTATCTCCTCTCCTATCCTCTCTTTCATGCCCTCGTTATTGTTCGGCAGGCCGGGCGTCCCGCCTTTATCCGCTGCCGAGACATGCCAGTTATCAGGCGCCCCGTTATTGTTCGAATCGATCACGTGGCTCGGATCTGATTTTTCCAGGCTCTTGCTGTTCGTGACGCGGCCGGAAAAATATTCCTCCTTGTCAACAACGTGGCCCATCGGGTCTTTTAAAATAATTATATTCCCGCCCACGGCGTCGGTGTTTGATAATAGGTCCGACTGCGGCGTTATGGTCCTTAAAAAATGCAGGGCCGCTGACCTCTGCCTGCCCCAGATGGAAACAAAAGATAATCCGTTGCCGCTTATCCCGGACTGAGAATCGTCTTTATCCACGGCGAGCGCCAGGTGTTCGTGCGGCCCTATGGTTGTCCCCAAAGGGATGGTGGCCGGCCATCCTTCCTTGCCGGGACCCTCCAGACTCCAGCCGCTCAGGTTTACCTCGCGCGGCGTCAGATTTATAAGCTCCACGTATTCCCCGTCCGGCTCCTGGCTCAATTCCACTGATTTAAAATAAGTCTCCCCGGCCGGGAGATTATTCTGCACGCTGACCGTGAGTTTTCCGCCCGAGACGGTCAAGACCTTGCCTCCGCCGAACAAATCCCCGTCCTTCAGATTCTTAGAGTAAGATCCGTTGATCTCGGCGTCTCCTATGTCGCGTCCGGACGCGCCGCCAAAAAACCTGACATAATATTTCCCGGCGGGTATGTCTTTCCATGTCCACGTCCCTTCGCCCTGTTTTCCGCCGTTCGGCTTATCATTCCGATAAAAACCATTCTGCCATGCCCAATCACCTCCCGGCTCCTGTCCGCTGAAGGCCTCCCTGGCGATGACCGGTTTTACCATTATCTCGTTTATCCTTATGCCTTCACAGCCGCGTATCTCGACTGAGCTAAAACCCTGCTGGCCTAAGCGCGGATACAGTTCCAGGTAAGAAAAATAACACGTCTTATCCGAATTATTCGTGATCATGAGGTTAAGGATCCTGTCCGCGAAAGACACTGCCCCCATCCTCAATATCTCCCCGTGCGCGACCGAACCCTGAGTCATGTTGTTTATCGTAATGTCCCCGACCAATTCGTCTTTCACGCCGAATACGCCCACGTAATATTCGCCTTCCGGCACATTCAGCCAGGTCAGTATGAGGTCCTGGCCTTCCCTGATATCGCTCTCGTAACGCCCGCCGCGCCATATCCAATCCCCGATGGGCCCTTTATTTATCGCGGAAAGCCTGTTATACAGCTTTGTCACGACGCTCTGGCTGAAATCTTCGTCACAGGCGTCTATCATGTTCACCGCCTTCTGAAAAGGATCCCTGACGCCGGCATCCTCCAGCGATACCAGCAGAGAATTCGCGTCCATGAAATTTATATTATTCCTAAGGCGGCCTTCGACATCCACGTTCCTGTCGGTCGAATAAGTTGTCAGATAAGCGCACAAATCCCTGACCGTCTCCCTGGGGATAGACCTGATCTTGCTTATCTCGAAAGGGGTCTCGAACGCCCTGTCGTCCCCGGCCGGGGATTTAGGGGAAAATTCGAGCGGCTCGTCGACGCCTTCGCCGGATTCGTCTATGACCCCGTCCGCGTTATTGTCTATGCCGTCGTAATCCAATATCCTCTGGTTCTGGTTATCATCAACGCCCGCGGCGCCGGGCTGGCCGTCCGGACCGTATCTGAAATCGGCCACGTCCTCATATATGTCTTCTGAATTGTCCAGCTTGAATGAATCGAAAAATTTCTTGAGGTCCAGCTCGAAAGGCGCCCAGCCCTCCGTGACCTTTAAAGGCGAGAGATTCTGCTTGTCCGCGATATTGATGTTCAGCAGGCCGGCTTCGTCCTTTACCAGCACGGCGTAGCGGCCTATCGTGTCCCCGCCGTCGTCCCGGACGTTTATCCATTTTGAATCAGCCTCGCCGTCGGAATCATTGTCTACCTCATCTCCGACGAAGACAGCGCGCCAATTATCCTCAAAACTATCTATGTCCCGCTCATCTTCCTCCAGGATGACCTGGGCGTGAGTGATGCCCGTCTCCGCCAGCTGAGACGCCCTGACCGCCTCCAAATAATTAACGGCCGCTTTCAGCTCCAGCCGCATGGTAAACGCGAACGCCACCGCCATTATGCCCGCGACCGCCAACACGCTTATTACCAGTATTAAAGCAACTCCTCTATCCTCTTTTATCATTCTCATCATTATACAAACCACCCGTTGAATTTGCAAATAAAAACCCCGTCCACCAAAAAACTTCGGTGGACGGGGTCATGTCACGAACCAACAAATCTAAATAATTATTTACCCTTTAGCTGGTCAACCATCTGCTGGATTAACTTTCCGGCGATGTCCTTTGAACCAATGCCTACCGCTATGGCAACGGCCAACCCTATGGAACCCAGCAATATGTTAATCGTGGTTGTCAATACGGTGGCGGCTATATTAAGCTGTTCCAGGGTCATCACCACAGAGAAAATCACTATGACTATCTGGGACAACTGGCCTAAAAACTTCGCCTGCGTGATCCCCGCGTTGGTGCTGGCCGTGCGCACTATAGTCCCTATGACGCTGGCGAAGAATATGCCCAGGGCCAATATGAATATGGCCGCGATCACGTTCGGGATATAGAGTATGACCTTGTCCAACAACGACGCGACAACCGTCATCCCAAGGGCATTCAAGGCAGCCATAAACACCAATAACATTATTAACCAATAGATGATTCCGCCTATTAATTCAGCCAGGCTGTTTTTTATGCCTCCCCGTCTCAATACGTCGGCAAGCCCCGATTTTTCGCTGGCGACGTCGAACTGTATCAGCTTTAACAGCTTTACAACGACGCTCTTCAGCACGGCCGCTATTATCCAGCCGACTATCAATATCACAAGGATACCTATCAAGGTCGGCAAAAATGTAGCTGCCCTCACCAGCATAGCCTTTACCGGCTCTATCACAATAACATTCCAATCCATATACTACCCCCTTTCTAAACGAGAAAGTATACCCTATGATTATAAAATCGTCAAGGGCAACAACCTTACATTCCCGCAATACCGCTTTGTCAAGTTGTTTTGGCCTTGCCCTGTTTTGCCACGGATTCCATGGCTGACTTTACCTTTTCAGGGTCTCCGAGGTAATAATGTCTGATGGGTTTCAGATCTTTGGTAAGCTCATAAACGAGCGGGATGCCCGTAGGTATGTTTAACCTGACTATCTCTTCATCTGACATGCTATCCAAATACTTCACTAGTGCCCTTAAGCTATTGCCGTGCGCGGCTATTATAACCCTCTTGCCTGACCTTACATCCGGCGCTATCACATCCTCCCAATAAGGTACGAACCTGGCCACAGTATCCTTCAGGCATTCTGTGAGAGGGATGTCTTTTTTATCCAGATCCTTATATCTCGGATCGTTTCCCGGGTAACGCGGGTCGTCTTTCGCGAGGGCCTTTGGCGGGATGTCGTAACTGCGTCTCCATATTAAAACCTGCTCCTCCCCGAATTTCGCGGCCATCTCTGACTTATTAAGACCCTGCAGCGCTCCGTAATGCCTCTCATTCAAGCGCCAGGAATTATATACGGGTATCCACATGAGATCCATCTCGTCCAACGCGATCCACAACGTCCTTATCGCCCTTTTCAGGACAGAGGTATGGGCGGCGTCAAACACGAACCCTTCTTTCTTTAAAACCCTGCCCGCCTCGCGCGCCTCTTCAACGCCCTTGTCGGACAGATCCACATCAGTCCAGCCGGTGAATTTGTTTTCCTTGTTCCAGACGCTTTCCCCGTGCCGCAGAAGAACTACTTTGATATCAGTCATTATGCAATCTCCGTGTTTTTAATAAATATAATGATACACTAACGCCTTTTAAAAATCAAAGAAAATATGCTACAGGCAGGCTCCGGAAGCCCGGAGCGGATAGAATAAACCCATGAATTCTGTTGTCTCTTGCATGGCTGATCTTGTCCCGTCCCACAGCCCTCGCGTAAGTTCGTCCTGCCGGACGCCGTCGCTGTAAAATCTTTTTACAATCCCGGATTCCAGCGGATCGCGGCTATCCTTATTTATAACCACGACATCCTCATCGCCCAGTTGATTCGCCAGTCTCCGTAAATCGCGCTGACCGTAACCCAGCGTGAACGCGTCTATGACAAACCCATCCTCTGTCTCTACCCAATACTGGCCATTATACATGACATGCGCCTTTATCCCGCGCTCCTTGAAAAGCCTTTCTACAATAATTTCCGCGTGCCTCTTGCACGCGCCGGCGGTACCCTTTAAAAACTCATGCACATCACGCGCCAGGCCATTATACAAAAGCTTTTTCTCATCCAAACTGACTCCGGATATATCAATATCCCCCCAATCCCAAGAAGTCACTCTCGCCCCGTCTTTTTCTAAAGTCAAACACACAACCCTGACCGGATAGTTAATAAACGGCCTGTTTGCCATCGCGAAAGTGAAGTTAGATTCCGACCCAACCTCATCCCAAAGAATGACTTTTTTACGCGGCCTGTTCAACAATGTTTCCAGATGCATGTCAAAGAAATGACCTAAATACATGTCATATGACATCTCATTATTAAGGATATGCTCCTTATCTTTATATAACAACTTCAGATAAAGATCATTGTTACGCGAAACAGTGTCATCCCCATCCC
Source organism: Candidatus Omnitrophota bacterium (assembly GCA_041648935.1). Taxonomy (GTDB): domain Bacteria; phylum Omnitrophota; class Gorgyraeia; order Gorgyraeales; family Gorgyraeaceae; genus JBAZOA01. The sequence continues at coordinate 45,738 of JBAZOA010000001.1, forward strand.
TGATCCTGCGAAAACCGCCGGCAAAAAGCTGGTCTATTATAACTAAAATCTCTTCCGGATTAAACATGCCCGCATTATATCTATATTTTTCATCAACCTTTACGCCGGGATTCATGATGGTTTTCGCGAGAGTACTTTTTCCCCTCACGCCGGCCTCAGAATCAAGCAAGAACAGCACGGGCTTCTCTGATTCGGATATATGGCGGCCCGCGTAGTCAAGGGCCTGCTGTGTATCGGAAAATCTGGCTTGTTTTTTCATTTCCTCTATTTTTTGAACCGCATCCCCAAGATACTCTAACCCAAAAATAAACCCTCTATCAAGAATAAAACGATCCAGAAACTTGCCAAGCATACTATCCATCATACTATTAAAAATAAATTTCTCTCTTCCTAAGGTATCCCACTCAGGAACAGCCTCGCCGCATCTCTTAATTATATCTCTATATTCATCCTCTGTTATTTGTATCGCGGCGGCGCGCTTTCCCGAACCCGGAAACATGAACACCGTATCTCTCGCGAAAAATTTTGAGCGCAGGTCCGGCATTTTATCGGAATATGTCTTCACGAATAACAGCGCCGGCAGATGATTCAATTCCTGATCGCTCAATTTCCCCCAATCTCTGCCCATCTGCTTGGCCGCGTAAGAAACAACATCTCTAAGCGCCGTATCCAGCATTTCCCTGAAATCAGCGACATCAAGTTTTCTGGCGTTTCTGTTTATAATATAAGCGGTCCCGTGAAAATCTGTGGTCAGGGCCCTGTTCAGCTGCGAGCGGGGCAGTCCATGAATACCTATATTGGGCAGAGAATCTATAATCTGTCTTGCCACTGTATCGTCCCGCCATATTTCTAACATATTATTGGACGCCAGTGTCCCGCCGGCCGCGGCTAATCCGGCGTAAGCCTGATTCTTTTTAAATTCAGCGCTCCTTAAAAACATCAGATACGCCTTTACCTTCCCGAGGCTCCTTTTCTGGCCTGTCATCGACCTTACTACGCCTGTATACCTGGCCGCCGCGGCATAGTGATAAAAATAAGGAGGATAGTAAGACGAGTTGAAAATCCCGCTATATCGATCCTCAAATTCAGGCCCTGTGATTTTTTGAAACTTATCCACAACCCACGAATCTGAATGCTGTTTCATCTTAGAGACATCCGGTATCGCCTTCTCGTCTTTATTGCTGTCAAGTATCCCGTCTACCGCGGTCCTTATGGCCTTCGCGGCAAGCAATATGTTCACCGCGTCTATGCCCGCCACCCCGATTAATAACCCCTTATTGACTGTTATATATCCCTGCCGGATGCCGTATTCCTCAGAGTATGAGACAAGATTAAGATCGATAAATTCCTGGAACGCCGCCCTGTCTTTTTCGCCGGTAATCATTGAAAACAAAAGCTCCTTATTGTCGTATAACAAAGTCAAGACATCGTCTTTCGCGATGAAATCCGCCCTCACGTTGGCCATGCCTGTCGTATTTCTAAAATCAAACATGCCCATCAATTCCGAGAGATACTCTTTTACAGCCCTTTTTATGGAATTCTGATTATCAGAATCCAGTTTTTCCTCGTACGCCACCCCGGCCAGAAACTCCGGTTCAAGACCATACTGCCCCGCGGCGAACCTTATCGCCTTTGCGCGCGAAGGGGTTAGAAAACCTTTTACTATTTTCATATCTTCTTTGGATAAAAGGCTTTTCTTTGTCGCTCTGGAGGCGCGGAAATATCTCAGCTGGGCGGCAAAGGCCCTTTCCTCAACATATCTTTCTTTGTGAAGGGGGCTGAGCAAATCCTCCCGCTCCGCCTTTTCGCGGGAAGAAGGCTCTCCGAGTTCCAGCGCCAATCTCCCTGCGCCCAAAAGCAATAAGAGACCGCCTCCCCTCTTCACCCCCCTGCTAAGGAACTCCCTTCTTGATATGTTTTTATTGGAGGCTAAAGTTACCGGGCCTTTATCTATTACTAATGGCGTGATCGCCAGAGGCAGCGTTCCGCCCTCATTAGATTTAACCTGTTCTAACTGCGACAACAGAGGATCCAATAAATCAAAGGACAGATTTTTCACGTTGGCGGGCAGATCAAACTGCTTGGAGTCCCCGGAATTAACAAATGACAGGGCAACCCCTCCTTTTATCTGCGGCATGACTATGCCCGTGACCTTTTTAATCCTGGTTAATGTTTCCTGCACCATCTTAGAGTCTTTTATGTCAGAAAAGAATTTTTCTACCGTCTCGGTATGATTCGCGGCATGCGGATGCAAATTCACCAAAGAATGCCCCTGCAGAAGGTCGTCGTCGATTGTGATCAAAGAGGCTTTATTGAAAATGTCAAGCCCGAGACCCTTGCTGAAAACATCATCCACGTAAGCCAATGAAACGAGTTTTCCGACCTGCCAATTGCCGGTTATCGGCACAATCCTTTCTATTGTCCTTCCGTCTCCGGACCACCTGCCCTTATTGACGCGCACATAAGTCATCAATTTATAATGCGGGTCGTCAATCATGACACCCTTGACGATAAAATCAAAATCAGACCTTTTTATCCCCAGCCTGGTAAAATCTTCCGTATTTTCTATGTATCTCTTGGCCTTTCTTATCCCTTTCAAAACGTCTTTTCTGTTTATCTCCCCTGGTATCTGAACAAGCGCGGCGCCATGACTGACTATGCCCGCTATGACATTGTCATTGCCGCGCAAGACCTCCAATAGTTTCTTTAAATTTTTTATCTTTGGCTGTCTGCGCAAATCCCACAGTGTCTCATCTATATCGAACATGACTATGACAGGCTCTTTGATATCTTGCAGCGTATCGGAGATAGCCTTTAACCTGTTATTATCATCATCTTCTGAAACATTTATCAAAACAGGATAATCTCTTATCCTGCGGGTCATGTCCGCGAAAGAAGGTTCTACAAAATAATTGACCGCCATTTCCTGTTTGCCTGTCAAATGGTCTCTGGCCAAGGCGACATTTATGATCTCAAGACCTTCCTCAACGTATGGCGCCAATAAATCCTCTTTCAATATACGGAACACCTTATAACTATTAATCCCGTCGTATAACACAATTTCGTTGGAATCCAGACTGACAGAAAGTTCTTCCAGGATATTATCCAGCTGCCCCTTGGACACGTTTCTCAGCCTGTATCCTATCTGATGCTTATCTTCGTCTACCCGGCCTATTTTTTTAGCTCCAAGCTCTCTCTGAAGCCGGATCGTAAAAATAGTCTTGCCTGACATTTGATTGCCGTTAATTAAAATGAGTTTCTTTTTCCCCGGATTTTCCATTACCATGGCTTTGATTTTCTTGACTCCCTCATCCAAAGAAAAGCTCCCCGCTTTCTTTTCCATGATACTGGCGTCCAGCCTGCCTTTTAGTATCCCGGCGTTGGAGGCCATGCCGCCGCTTCCATTCGCGCCATCAAATCTGTCTCTGAAGCTATCTTTGGATTCCGCTGAATTCGCCAGGGGCGCCCTTAATTTCCCGTTCACCTCGCTTATCAGCTCTTCTATGGGCTTTCGCTTGCCGGACAATAAATATTTATAATTCTCCTCGTCTATCTCCGTGCTGGAATACGGCGTTATGACTACGTATGAATATCCGTTTTCCTTTAATAACCTTGTTATCCCCTCCGTATGGAACCCCCCTGATATCAGGGCGGCAGTCTTGACTTTGCGTTTTTCTATCTCGCTCGCCGCGTTATCGAATAAAACATTGTCCCTTTTGCGCGCGATCTCATAGAAACGCTCAAGCTGAGAAAAATGTCCATCTATCAAGGCGGGATCATAATCCGCCGCCGTCCGTATATTATATTTGGGCAGGTTTTCCTTTAAGAACCTCTCAAAAAATCCTATCTTGAAATCATCCTTATTTTTAAGATAATAAGTTAATTCCTCGTTTGAGAGTCTGAGGTTAAAAAATGAATCCAGGATCTTTATGTGCCTCAGGGCCTTCGAGAGAAATCTCTGGTCTGAATTTTCAGACAAGCTGTCTTTTATTTGGGAGGCCAGATCTTCTATCTCATTAAAGAGCTTTACCGCGTCAAGGGAATTGGCCTTTCTCAGATAAGCCAAAAACCGCCTGACATCCTGAAAATCGCTTAATTCGTCCGTTAAATGCCTTTGGGCCAATTCATCCAGATAACCATAAAAAGAATATGGCGAGATCTTTTGGTCCTTGAATAAGGACGCCTTGGCAAGCAAGGTCTCTGTCTCGCTTTTATTATCCTTCTCTGTCAGGACAGCCTGAAGTCTCGCCAGCAAATCCTGAGAGTCGTTTTTAATTTTTTCCTGGTCTATTGTTTTTTCAAAATCAAGCGATTCTTTCAGTATCGCTATATTTTTAAAGCCGCTTATATCCATATCCCCGACCAGGGCGAGAAGATAATTCAAATATTCATTCGTTCCCAGCTTGGCGCGTTCATATTCTTTTTCCTTCGCGTCTATTTTCAGGAGTTCGGAGGAATACATCTTTGGCTTCAACTCTTCCAGCGCCGATTTGACCTGGTCAATCACAAACTGGCTATCCGCGGAATATTCCATTATCTTGTTAAACTCCGCGATATTTTCGAAATAAAGCCCCTTATCCTCGATACCCCATATCGGAAGCTCGGGATATTTTGTTATGGACAGATATTCCTCTCCGGTGAGTTCCCCTGATTCCACAAAGAGCCTGGCTGTCTTTTCACGGACCTCTGGGTCAGGAAAACCAGCCACGGAACTCGTATCAACCTCGCCCTCGGCCCCCTCTGAACACACGAGGCCCAGATCATAATCTTTTATCAAAATCTCCAAAATACCGGCCAGGTTAAAACTCGCTTCCGGGTTAGTGTGCAGGTCCTGGATATGGACCACTAACGGCTTTCTCGCCTTTTGGTCCGCGCCTTGGGCCTCATACACCTCAATTACCTTTCCTGTCGTTTCCGGTATATATATGCTAGATATATCTTTGAAAGAAGATAACTTTACGCTATGAGATATATCTTTATCGTAAACGCTGGATTTGGAGGCATGGGCCTTGCCCGACAGGATATCCGTCTTTTTCTGAATCTCCGATTCTCTTTGCTCCTGTATCTTTTTGTAATCAGGTCTTTTGCCCTTGAATATACTCCTGTCGCTTGGCTCAGGATAGACCGCGCCAGTGGCCAAAAATACCTGGACCAACAATAAAGATATTATTTTTATTGATATTCTTTTTTGAGGGTTCAGCATGGTTAAAAAAATCCCGGGCACGTCCCTTATTAGTATGTGGTCTCTGCCATGGGAGAGAGGCCATATTAAGAGGCGATGCCCGAGAAATATCCTTTTTAACAAAAAGGCCAGGTCTCCTTCTACCTGGCTATTGAGACCCATGGCTACTTAAAATCAAATTTTGATTAACTCTTTTATAAACTCTATCATAAGTATACCACAAAACTTAATTTTGTCAAGGTCTCCTCCAATCTTTGTTGCGTGTCAAGTTGTTGGCAGGGTTATGGTCTTTTGGGATTGATAACGGCCTTTGCGGTCAGCGTAGGTGACCTGACATTGCTCATTCGATTGAAAAAATACCACTTGAGCCATGCCCTCATTGGCGTAAAGCTTTACAGCGGAAGGAGATGTATTGCTTATCTCCATTGTGATATATCCATCCCAGGAAGGTTCCAGGGGCGTGACATTCACGACCACGCCTATCCTGGCATAAGTGCTCTTACCCGAGCAGAGCGCCAGGACATCGCTGGGAATTTTAAAGTACTCGAACGATCTCGCTAAAACAAATGAGTTTGGGGGAATGACGCAGATGGGGCCCTTAAAATCCTCAAATAAATCGGATCTCGCGTTCTTGGGATCCAGGATATCGCCGGAAGAACCCTTGTATATCTTGAATTCATCGGCTATGCGTATGTCATAACCGTAACTCGAAAGGCCGAAAGAGATATTCCCTTTTTTTATTTGATCGGGTTCGAACGGCTTTATCATTTCATATTCCAAGGCCATTCTTTTGATCCAGGCATCGGGTTTCAGCATTTAGAATATCCGCACGAACGACAGACCACGCAGCCCTCCTCGTGCCTCAGGGCGGCTCCGCAATCAGGACAAACCCCGACCACGTTACCCAGCTTATCCTCTATCATTGTGTGAGGGGAATGATGCTCCAGCTCTTCTTCTTTATGATGCATCTTGCCGTTGCCGAGCCTCAATTCAAGGACCCTGGCGATGGCGTCGGAACAGGAGAAGATCCTCCCCGTCTTTTCCCAAGAGGGGGACGGGCAGCGTATGCCTCTTAACTGCTCCACGATCTTGCTGTTCTCGACCCCTGAACGAAGCGCCAATGACACCAGACGGCCTATCGCCTCCAGCTGACTGGCGGCGCAGCCTCCGGCCTTGCCCATCTGGATAAAGACCTCGAAAGGCAGATTATTATCGTCCACGTTTATGGTGATATAAAGGTTCCCGCATCCTGTCGCGACCTTTGTCGTGGTGCCCTTGGTGACTATCGGCCTGGGTCTCGGGGCGACGCCTTTTTTATCCTTTGTCTCAGCGTTGGCGCCGGATGGGTTTTGTTTCTTGCTGTCGATATTCAACACTTGCTCCTCCCTGCTTTTATCTCTATATATGGTCACTCCCTTGCATCCCAATTTAAAGGCCAGCATGTAAACCTCTCTCACCTCTTCCTTTGTCGCGTCGTGCGGAAAATTCACGGTCTTGGAAACCGCGTTATCCGTGTATTTCTGAAACGCCGCCTGCATCCTTATATGCCATAAAGGGGCAATGTCGTGGGATGTGACAAAGATCTTCCTGTATCTCTCCGGCACCTCGGAAATCTCTCTCACGGAACCTTTTTCCGCGACGGTCTCCATAAGCTCCCTTGAATAAAACCCCTCTTTCTTCGCTATCTCCTCGAATAACGGGTTGGCCTCCACGAGCTTATCGTTATCCATCACATTCCTGTAATAGGACAGGGCGAATATGGGCTCTATGCCGCTCGACGTATTTGATATGATCGAGATGGTCCCCGTGGGCGCTATCGTGGTCAAGGTAGCGTTCCTGATCTTTTCCGCGCCGTCTTTACCGAACACGCTTTGGCTGAAAGACGAGAACTCGCCTTTCATGCCGGCCAGCTCGATTGATTTTTTTCTCGCCTCCTCATTTATAAAACCCATCAATCTCTCGGCCAGCTTCACGGCCTCTTCGCTGTTATACGACATGTCCAATTTTATCAGCATGTCGGCCCAGCCCATGATGCCCAGGCCTATCTTTCTATTCTTCTTTGTCATCTCCTCTATCTGATCCAGCGGAAACCTGTTCATGTCAATGACGTTATCCAGAAAATGCACCCCCAGACGCGTCAGGCGTTTTAATTTTTCCCAATCGACTTCCTTGCCGCCGTTTTCGGACACGACCTTGGAAAGATTTATCGAACCGAGATTACAGCTCTCAAAAGGCAACAGCGGCTGCTCTCCGCATGGATTGGTGCTTTCTATGTTCCCCAGCGAAGGCGTGGGATTGTCCTTGTTTATCCTGTCGATAAACACTATGCCCGGCTCCCCGTTCTTCCAGGCCATGTCCACGATCAGGTCAAACACCTCTTTTGCCCTGAGCCTCCTGACCTCCTTGTGATCGTGCGGGTCTATCAAGGAATACTCCGAATCCTCTATCACCTTGTTCATAAAATCTTCGGTGATGGCGATGGAGATATTAAAATTGGTTATCTCCTTGTCGCTCTCCTTGCATTTGATGAATTCCAGGATATCCGGATGGTCCACTCTCAGGATGCCCATGTTCGCGCCCCTGCGGGTACCTCCCTGTTTCACGGCCTGCGTGGCTGAATTAAACACCTTCATGAAAGACACCGGACCGCTGGAAACGCCTCCTGTCGAGCGCACGACGCTGTTTTTCGGTCTAAGGCGGGAAAAATTGAAACCCGTGCCGCCGCCTGATTTATGGATCATGGCGGTATTCTTTATCGCCTCGAAAATCGATTCCATCGAATCTTCCACCGGAAGGACAAAACACGCGGACAGCTGACCCAGGTCCTTGCCGGCGTTCATCAGGGTAGGGCTGTTAGGCATGAACTCAAAATTAGATATCGCGTCATAAAACTCGTTCTCGACCTCTTTTATTTCCTTGTCGGTGGCGCCGTATAATCCGTCAGCGGACGCTATGTATCTCGCGACCCTCCTGCACATCTCCTCCGGCGTTTCTATCACCTTTCCCTGCTCATCCTTAGTAAGATAACGTTTTTCAAGTACCTTCAAACAATTTTCCGTGATGTCTAATTTTTTCGCGCTGTTCACTCCTGCCCGCATCTTCACCCCCTTAAATTTTTTAAAATTTTAATACAAAAACAAGTATATCACTTGAAAAATCAGTGTCAAGTTAAAAATACAACCTATTGATATTTTTTCAGCTAAATCGTCTATATATAGTGGTTCGACAGGTTAAATTATTTCCACGCCGGCCTTGGGAAGCCAGCCCCTCAGGTCTTTTGAAAGATCTATCTCATACCAGCCCTGGCTTTCTTTTACCACGCGGACCTCGGTGCCTTCGTGCAGCGTAAACTGTAAAAGATAATCGTCTTTTGGGCCGCTTCTGACGTCTATTTTTTCGGATACGATGACCGCCTTCATGGCGGCATTCTCTCCCTGTATCTTCGCGGCCAGAAAAACTAAAAAGACAAGTGACATGAAACCGGTTACCCAAACATTATAAAAAATTATCCGCCTTTTGGAAACAAAAAAGATAAAAAATATTAAAAGCAGCGCCGTGGCCAGATAAAAAACAAAACATGCCGCGGTCAGTTCTTCTATGCTCATCCTGTCGTACAAAAAAAACGCGGCGTTTAAAATAAAGCCCCTGTCCGAGATGTTTATCTTGTCTACGGCCATCTCCCGCGCGAGTTTCAGATTCAGGCGCGCGTCCCTGTCTCTGGGCGCCAGGCGAAGCGCCCTTTCGTAATTCGCGATTGCCATGCCGATCTTTTTTGATTTAAAGAAACTGTTGCCGAGATTGTAAAATACCTCGGGTGAGACCCTGTCCATCCTGACAAGCGTCTCGTAAAGCGATATCGCCTTGGCGTAATCGCCATTCTCGTAACTAAGATTCGCCTCGGCGTAAATCTCTTCCGGCGCCTGGGCGGAAGACGCGCCGGCCAAACCAAAAAACATGACGATTAGAAATAACAGCGCCTTTCTCATGATCTTATTCTCTCCAATCCCATTACCGCGTATTCCGCCTCACGTAACGTCCTGGTCATGTCTTCTTTGGTAAATTTTACCGAAGCGAATCTCGCCATGTCGCAGACATCGAACAGGTCTTTTACTTTATCTATCACCGCTTTATCCACGCCCCTCTTTATCAATTTTTCCTCGAGGGCGTCTTTCGTGATAGACGCGTGCGGGATGTTCAATTTGTCGCCTATGTACTCGATCACGGCTTTATATATCTCGGCGTAAAAATCCTTCACGAGCTCCTTCCGCAGGAGGTTTTCCGCGCGTTTCAATCTTTTTGACGCCGCGCCGCGCGCGCGTATCGAACGCGCGTATCCCATGTCAGTCCTTACGCGCGCCCTATGCAGTTCATACGCGTAAAGCGACGCTAAAATAAGGATAAGCGCGAGATTCAAAGACAAGAATATCTTATTTCTATACAAGAATGCCCCCTTGGGCCTGAACCTCGGGGGCGAAGTTTTTATATAGGCGATGTCTTTCTTCAGTATCTCCACCTCTTCCTTCGTAAACCCGGGCAACCGGGTCTCAACGCGTTCCTCCGTTGACTTTGTCGCGGTTATCGTTATCGGGGAAAGCCGCTTGTTGACATATTCTTTTGATTCGACATCGAAATAATTGTACTCCAGCGGCCCTATCGTGAAAGTACCCGGCCTTTTCGGTATGATCACCTTCTCAAAGATCTTCTCTCCCTGCACCGTGTAATTTGATTTGGAAATATTCTCGGAACTTGCCGAATCGTATATCTTCGCGTCCGCGATCTCCGGTATCGCGGGCGCGGATATCGTCTTTATATTCCCCTTCCCGCTGATCTTCATCCTCAACGTAACCGGCTGATTCTCCTCAACCGCGGTCTTATCCACGTTTACGGATACCTCGAGCTTGCCGACATCGCCTTTAAAATTAACGGGTTTATTTTCTTCGGGCAGCGGTATTATCTCCACGGTTATGGGATCCGTTGTAAGCACTATGGGCTTACCCCTCCTGAACATGCTGAAAGGATCGTTGTCAAATATACCGAACGGGCTTCTTGAAAACATCCTTTCCAGGTCCTCAACGCTTGCCTCCAGCCGCGCGGGGCCTATCGTAAATTCTCCATGGGAGGTGCCGAACAGGGCTGTCTTGATCTCCGTCACGAGATATCTTCTGCCGTTTATGACCTTATAATATTTTTTCTGGGGAGGCATGTCCTCTGTCCAGAACCCCGTGGTGGAAGGCGCGCTATACACCGGATTCTCAAACAGGTCCACTGATTGATAAAAAGCGAAGGTCAGGGTTATCTGCTCATTCACGTACGCCCTGAGTTTATCCACGTATGTCTCTATGAAAAGTTCCTTGCCTTGCTGTCTGGCGTCAATCCCATGATCCGGCTCTTGAGGCTCCTGCGCCGGGAGCGGCGTGGACTGAGAACCGCCTTTTGGCAGCACCTTTATTATTATGGGGTCCGATGAATATGTCCGGCCTTTATAGTCTATGGTAAAAGGACCCAGCGCGAAATCCCCTGTTTCGTTCGGGACCAGCATGTAGGTAAAAGATACGGAGCTTGAAACCTGCCCGTTAATTATAGAAATATTCTGAGACCTGCCGCTTGAATAAGAAGTAAAGCCTTTCAAATCCGGAATGGAAGGCTGCGGGATGTTAGAGACATTGCCGGTGACTGTTATGACCAGGGCCACCTGCTCGTCCAGGAAAATCTCATTTTTATCCGCCTCAGCGGTAATAAAAATATCCTCGGCGTAAGATACGCTGGATATAAAAAATAATAAAATTATAAATATGAATTTTTTCATCGCGCTACTTGTGACTTTGTGTCCTTGTGTCTTGGTGACCTTTTATCACCAATCCTTCTCCACCCTGTATCCCCCATCCCCCTGTCTCTCCCTGAGCTCTTTCTGCAAATCTCTCTCATCATCTTTCATGGCGTCCAAAAGCCTCATCGCGTCCTCTTTTGACATCTCGCCTTTTTTATCCTCCTGGCCAGCGGCCTCCTCATCCTCTTTTTGTTCTCCCGCTTTCTTATCTTCCTCGGCCCGCGCCTCTTTATTTTTTTCCTTTTCTTCGGCCTGTTCTCGCTCTTCCCCCGCGCCTTCTTCCTCTTCCGATTCCAGCGCCTGCCGCTGGTCCTGTCCTTCTTTTTCCAAATTCTCCTTTATCTTTTTCCTCACAAATTCTATGTTGTATTTAGCGTCCTCGTCATCGGGATTTATATCCAGGCATTTCTTGTAGGCGTCTATGGCCTCGGGCAGCTTGCCCATCCTGTAATAGTTATTTCCAATATTATAATACGCCTTGGCCTGAAGCGCAGTATCTTTTGTGTCCAGCGTCTTCTCGTACTCATTAAGGGCATCCTCGTGTTTCTTCTGCTCGTAAAGCCCGTTCCCTATATTATAATGCAGTTCCTTTTTATCCGGGCTCTCGATCTGGGCATCGCGCCATTTTGAAAGGGCCTCGTCAACCTTGCCTTCCTTGTATAATTTATTCCCCTGATTGTTCTTTGCCGCGAGAGAATCCCAAAATCCCCACCCCGGCACAGAGACATAAAATAAAACCATTAGAAATATCCTGACGGCCAGATTCATTTTTTTCTCCTGTCGCCGATCGCGAATTCCGCGCATAATAGTATAAACGCTATCCCGAGAAAATACTGAAACCTGTCCTCAAACTGAGCGAACAGCCTGTTGGATAACTCTTTCTTCTCCATCCCGCTGATCTCATCGTAAATCCTGTCCAGCTCAAATTCGCCGGCCGTGGCGTGATAATACTTCCCATCTGTCAACAGGGCGATCTTCTGCAGCGCCGTCTCGTCCAATCTTGTCATGACTATATCGCCGTTTTTGTCTTTCTTGTATCCCGTGACCTTGCCGGCCCCATCTATTACAGGTATGGGCTCTCCCTTGGAGGTGCCTATGCCTATGGCATAGATTATTACTCCCTCTTTCTTTGCCTCCTGGGCCGCGGCCACAGGATCTGTCTCATGGTCTTCCCCATCCGTCAAAAGCACCAGGACCTTGTGTTTTCTCTCTTTCTTGATAAACGATTTGGCCGCCAGGCGTATCGCGTCGCCCACGGCTGTCCCCGGCCTGGGCATCATGCCAGGCTCTATTATGCTTAAAAACATCTTCACGGCGTTATAATCCAGTGTCAGCGGACACTGGACAAAACTGTCTCCTGAAAAAGTCAATATCCCGATCCTGTCGCCTTTTAATCTGTCTATTAAAGACGCTACCTCCAGCTTGGCCTTTTCCAATCTGTTGGGTTTTATATCCTGGGCGAGCATGCTTGACGACGTGTCTATGGCCACCATCATGTCCACGCCGTAACGCTTTGTCATGGTTAGCCGCGTGCCTATCTGCGGTCTTGCCAGCGCCAGGATCAATAAACTGACCGCGATAACAATCAGGATCCTCCCGGCCCTTTCCTTGGCCGCGCTCTTGAAAAAAGACAGTCGCTCCATCAGCCTGGGATCCCCGAACGCCTCCATCCTCTTTCTCTTATTCATTGACACGAATATGAAAAATACCGCCAAAAGAGGTACTAATATCAAAAGATTCAAATATACCGGCGCGCCCCAATGCATAAATCCACATCCCCGCTTCGCTAAGTTGACAAAAGGAGTATTACTCGAGTGTCAACTAAGGAATTTTAAGAAACAGCGTGTTCGCCAATATTATCTCCGAAAACAGGATCAAAAATCCCGGCAGCAGGAAATAACCGGCCAATTCAGTGTAATTCGCGTATTCCTTGGTCTCTATCTTTGTCTTTTCCAGCTGTCCTATGGTTTTATATATCTCTTTCAGCCCGTCTTTGTCCTTTGCCCTGAAATACAACCCGCCTGTCTGGTCCGCGATCTTCCGCAGAAGCGCCTCGTCTATCTCGGTATCCATGCGCACGTATCTCTTGCCGAATATGGGGTCTTCCAGGGGATACAGCGCGCCGCCCGGCTGGCCGGCGCCTATGGTATAAATCTTTATCCCCAGCGCCTTTGCCGCGTTCGCGGCCGTGAGAGGGTCTATCTTGCCCGCGTTATTAACCCCGTCCGTCAATAATATCATGATCTTGCTCTTAGCCGTTGAATCGCGCAGGCGATTGGCGCCCATGGCTATGGCCGTGCCTATCGCCGTGCCGTCCTCTATCATGCCTATCTGTATCTTTTCCAGGAGATCCACCAGGACGCCGTAATCGAGCGTGAGCGGGCACTGGGTAAAACTGAATCTTGAAAATACCACCAGACCGATCCTGTCGTGTTTTCTGGACTTGATGAAATCCTCCATGACCTCTTTCGCCGCGCCCAGCCTGTTCTGCGGCTTGAAATCCTCGGCCTTCATGCTGCCTGAGATATCAAGTGTCAGCATTATATCTATGCCTTCGGTGAGGATCTCCTCCTCCTTTTGTCCGGCCTGCGGACGCGCCAGCGCGAGTATGAGAATAAACAGCGCCGCCATGCGCAATATCATGGGCGCGCGGCGGTATTTCGCGCGGAAACCCGGCCGGACATCCCTGGCCATGGAAATATCAGAGAATATGATCCCTGTCTCTCTCGCCTTGCGGCGACGGAAATAATCCCAGACCAGCAAAGGGATCATGCCCAATAATATTAAAAATATGGGATTAGCGAATCGCAACGATCTCCTCCGCCCGCCTGTATATCTCTTCCGTCTCTGCCCGCGCGGGTATGTACTTCGCGAATTTCACCATGTCGCAATCCTCAAGAAAATCATTTATCTTGTCGATATGGCCGCGCTCGAACCTCTTCGAACGCATCTCCTGATAAAGCTCCCAGGTCGTCCTGTCCAGGGCGGATACCCTGAACCTGCCTTCTATGAATTTCCGTATGATATCCGAAAGCCGTATATAATATTCCTTTACCATGCCTTTTTCCGCCAGCTTCTCTTCCAGGAGGGCCGCCAGCTCTTCCATCGCTATCTCCTCGGGCGGCCTTGGCGGCAAAACCGGCTCATTCTTTTTGGCCATCTTCTTTCTGAAATAGAAAAATGCCGTCACGGCCGCTATAAATAAAATAAAAATAATAAATACCCACATCAAAAACCAGTCGCTTATCTCCACCGGGCCTTTTAACGGTCTTATGTCATCCATTACCTATCCCCACTATTTTTTTATTGCTTGTCTCGCCTGAAATAATTTTAATTTGATTTCTTGGCACGCCGAACTCTTCTGAAAGAAGCTCAATAACTTTTTCGTTTGCCCTGCCTTTCTCAGGCGGGGCCGAAACCTTGATCCTGTAATTATTTTCGCCCAGCTTTTGTATTTCTTCTTTTTTGGCGCGCGTGATTACCTTGATTTCTATCTTCTTCATGCCTTTTTACCTGTGTCTCCTGGCGCGGGTCTTGAAAAAGCGTATCAGGGGCCCTGTGTAAGACCTGTCCGTGGATATCTCCACGAGGTCCACCGCCATTGATCGAAGCGCCCTGTCGCGGCCCTCCGTGAAACGCGCCCTTCTTTTTCCAAATTCCTTTTTTAAAAAATCATCTCCCGTGTCTAAGAATAAAATCTCGCCTGTCTCCCCGTCCTCAAGCCCCACGAGCCCCGCGTCAGGCAGGTTCGATTCCCTGGGATCGGATATCGAGATAGCGGCGATATCGTGCCGCTTGTTCAGTATCCTCAGGAGCCGCTCGTAACCGGAATCCATGAAATCCGATATCAGGAAGACCACCGCCTTCTTTTTCAACACCTTGCCCAGATACTCCAGCGCCGTCCTCACGCTCGTCTTTTTCGAAGAGGGCCTGAAATACAGAAGCTCCCTTATTACCCTCAGCACGTGAAGCCTGCCTTTTTTCGGGGGGATGTACTTTTCCACGCGGTCGGTGAAAAGCAGGAGCCCTACCTTGTCGTTGTTCTTTATGGCGCTGAACGCGATTATGGCGGCCAGCTCCGCCGCTATCTCCGATTTCATCTTATTCCTGGTACCGAAATAACCGGAACCGCTCATGTCAGCCATCAATATTACCGTGAGCTCTCTCTCTTCGATGAATTTCTTGACGTAAGGATGGCCGGCCCTGGCGGTGACATTCCAGTCGATGGAACGGATGTCGTCCCCGGGCACGTACTCGCGGACCTCATGGAATTCCATGCCCCTGCCCTTAAAGATAGACTCGTACTCTCCGGCAAAGACATCGTTCACGAGCCTGCCGGCGCGTATCTCGATCTGCCTGACTTTTTTAAGTATGTCCTTTGGGATCATTACGGAACTTCTATTTCGTCAAATACCTTTTTTACAATGTCCTCGCTTGTCATCTCCTCGGCCTCCGCCTCGTAAGTAACAATCACGCGATGCCGCAATACGTCCATGCCTATCGCCTTTATGTCCTCGGGGGTCACGTAACCCCTGCCCCGGACAAAGGCGTGCGCCTTGCTGGCTATATTAAGGTATATGGAAGCCCTTGGAGACGCCCCGTAAGCGATAAAATTCTTGATATCCAAATTGTATTCCTCGGGAGTCCTGGTGGCGTATATCAAATTCACTATGTAATCCTTTATCTTATCATCCATGTAGATCTCACCCACGACCTTCCTCGCCTTCATTATGTCTTCCGGGGAAATCACGGGCCTCACCTCAGCGGGCTCGTGGCCGGCCATGCGCTCCATGATCTCCTTTTCCTCTTTCTTGTCGGGATATCCTATCTTTATCTTGAGCATGAACCTATCAACCTGCGCCTCGGGCAAAGGATACGTGCCTTCCTGCTCTATGGGATTCTGGGTCGCCAATACCAAAAACGGCTCCGCCAGCGGATACGTGTTGTCCCCTATGGTAACCTGGCGTTCCTGCATCGCCTCTAAAAGCGCGCTCTGCACCTTCGCGGGGGCCCTGTTGATCTCATCGGCCAATATCAAATTTGAGAATATCGGGCCTTTTTTCGTGGTAAATACGCAGTCTTTTGGATTGTAAACAAGGGTGCCCACCAGGTCAGCGGGCAGCAGATCGGGCGTGAACTGTATCCTTTGAAATTTTGTCTGGACGCATCTTGAAAGCGTCTTCACGGCGAGCGTCTTCGCCAGGCCGGGCACGCCTTCTATCAATATGTGCCCGTTCGCCAGCAGCGCTATCAAGAGCCTGTCGACAAGATAACGCTGGCCGACTATAACCTTTCCCAATTCCTGAGAGATCTGCTGGATGAATAAGCTCGCATCCTTGACCTTTTCGTTTATCTCCCTTATGTCCTGTCCGTATTTTGGATTGAAATCAGTCATACGCGCCTCCGAATTTTGTGAAACAAAATTCGTCCCGAGCGACCAGCTTTTTACAGCGCTGTCGCGAGGGACCTTTAGTTTATATTGTTGTTATATTCTCCAGCCTCCTTACTCTTTCCTTTATAGGGGGATGCGTGCTGAAAAGCGCGGCCATCCCTCCCCCGCTCAGGGGGTTCACTATGAATAAATGCGCGGTGGCCTGATTCGCCGCCATGGGATAGGCCTTGGCCCCTCTTTCTAATTTTAAGAGCGCGTCCCTGAGGCCCATCGGCCCGCCCGCTATCAACGCGCCTCTTTTATCGGCGGCGTATTCCCTTGAGCGGGATATGGCGAGCTGTATGAGCATGGCCGCTATGGGCGCGACTATCATCATGATCAGCAGCCCTATCGCGTTATTATCCCTGTCCCTGCCTCTTCCTCCCATGCCGCCGAATATCGCCGCCCATCTCGCCATGTTCGCGATCATCGTGATGGCCCCGGCTATGGTAGCCGCTATCGTCATGATAAGCGTATCCCTGTTTTTTATGTGCGACAGCTCATGGGCTATCACTCCTTTTAATTCCTCGCGGCTCAAAAGACTCAATATGCCCTGGGTCACGCAAACGGCCGAGTGTTTCGGGTCCCTGCCTGTCGCGAACGCGTTGGGCGACGACTGGGGCGCGATGTATATTTTCGGCATCGGGAGCTTCGCCGCGGCCGTCAGCCCTTTTACCATATCGTACAGTTCCGGGGACTCGCCGGGATTCACCTCTTTCGCGCCGTACATCATGAGCACTATCCTGTCGCTGAACCAATACGCGCCCACGTTCATGACAAGGGCGAACATAAACGCGTATATCGCCCCGTACCGGCCTCCGAAATACCCGCCCGCGAATACCAGGATCGCTGTGAGACCCGCCAATAATATCGTTGTCTTGAGATAATTCATCGAATGCCTCCGGGTTGGACCCAAATGAAGAAAGCCCTCTAACCGCAGGGCTTTTCCTCAAGCATCACGCGTACTTATCGTGGTTACTTTTTATCCGGTGTCTTTGCCTCTTCTTTCTTGGTCTGCATGGAATCTTTTATCTCGCTGATGCCCGCGAAAAGAGCCGCCAGTCCTCCGAGTCCCAGTATCGGCGGGACAGAACCCTTTAAAAGCGCCACAAACTCAAACCTCCACGCCAGGATCCCCCATATACCAAGAATAATGCTTATTAAGCCGCCAAGCACTGTTATGTATTTACCCATTTTGATCCCCCTCCTTTTTTCTGTTCAGATATTTATATACCATTTTAAACAAAATTTGTCAATACCAAAAAATAACTTTACATATGCTTGCCGAGCTCAGCCCAGGTCTTGGGCCCGACCACGCCGTCGGCCACCAGCCCTTTAGCCGCCTGAAAATCCTTTATGGCCTGCCTGGTCTTCTGCCCCATCTTGCCGTCTATCGGCCCGGGATCGAAACCAGCGTTCTTCAGGGCGGTCTGTATGTCCTTTGTGGTCGGCGTGAAAGGCTTGGCGTCCGAATAGGTGTCGAGCGCGTCCTTTATGCCCGGGGCCTTTGCCTTCAGCGGCGTCGATGTCTTTGACGCGGCGGCGCGGCTTCTCTTCGGCTCAAGCGCCTCCCTGGCCCTCCTCAATTCCTCCAGCTGGGTCAGCGTCATGTCATCTATGTAACCCGTACTCCTTATGCCAAGCGATTCCTGGAACGCCTTTATGGCGTCACGGGTCTCCTTGCCCATGTCACCGTCAGTATTCCCGGTCTCGTATCCCTCGTTTTTCAATATCACCTGTATCTCTTCTACCTTGGGATTCACGATATCCGTACTGCCTATCAGGCCCTCTTCCTCTTTTTGATACTGCACTGATTTCGGCACGATATTGCACCCATAGCATAATAACACCGCCAAAAGAATAACGCCCATTAACCTCTTCATGACCCTTCCTCCTTTTTGCTGTATTATAACAAAAAAGGGATGTAAAGAAAAGAACTTTAATGATAGAATTATACCATGAAATTCGGACAGATCGTGCCTGAAAAAATATGCCTGGCCTGCGACGTGTGCTGCAGGTTCATAGATAAAGACAGCCCGCTGAGGCCCTTTTTCTTCCCGAAAGAAATAACGGCCGGGATAAGGCCGCGCCTGGATAAGTCAGGACGGATTTCCCTGAAAAAACACCCGGACATACATACCTGTCCTTTTTTTAATTTAAAAAACAATAAATGCGCCATCTACGCCAAGAGACCCCTTGACTGCCGGCTCTACCCGTTCACCGTGATGTTCGGCGTGAACAAAGAAAAGATCATCCTGGGACTGGACACCAAATGCCCCTTTGCCGCCGACTCAAAAAATCAGGCCGCGCTTAAAAAATATTCCTCCTGGCTCGTGAGCGCGCTTGAAACTGAAAAGGCCGCGGGACTCATCGCGTCAAATCCCTTATTTATAGGCGGCTTCCAGGATGATGTCGTAAAAATCGCCTGTCTTGACAGGATCGCGAAGATCCTTATACATGACCCCGCGAAAAACGGATTCAGGCCGCTCGCCCTGAAAGACAGGCGGGCCCTTGGCCATTTCAGAGAACCGTTTGTGAATCTGTACATATGGAAAGACCTGAATCCTGTCTGGTGGAAAAAAGAAGGCGGAAAGATAAAACTCCTCCTGGAAACTGAATCAGGATACATTGATTATTCCTCCATAAAAAAATTTCCCGATTACATCTACTTAAGAAAAGACCTGGCTGAACTGAAAGGCAAGAGATACAGGCACAAGAGGGCGAGCTGTAATCACTTCGCGAAAAATTACAAATTCCGGTATCTGCCGTACAGGGAAAACATGAAAAACGAGTGCCTCAGGCTTTTTTCCAGATGGGCCGCTGAAAGAAAGAAAAAATTCAATGACCCGTATTACCGCTGTCTTTTAAAAGACAGCTCCTCGGCCCACAGGACCGCCATGGAAAATCACAAGGCCCTGGGCCTTGTCGGCAGGGTCATAAAAATAAAAGGCGGGATTCGCGGCTATGCCTTTGGGTTCAAGCTGAAAAAGGACACCTTCTGCGTCTTATTGGAAGTAACTGATCTGAAATTCAACGGCATATCGGAATTTATTTTCAGGGAATTCTGCAAGGAAATGTCCGGCTACAGATACATCAACACCATGGACGACTCCGGGCTTGAAAACCTGCGCGCCTCAAAGCTCTCTTATCACCCCATAAATCATCCCCAGCAGATGTGATCAAAATCGCAGTAATCGCATTTCTTCCTGTCGCGTTCCGGAAGTTTCTCGAAACGAAGCTCCTGTATGCCTCTCCAGGTATTCTTTATTACGCTGACGATCTCATCTACCATCTCGTCCGTGAGGGCTACCTTGAACTCCGTGGGTTCGCCCTTTTTTATGCCGTACCTGATGAGATTTTCCCTGGCGGGCTCCACGAACGCCAGGACCCCGTGGGTGACTATGAGATCCTTGTCCTGCCGCGTCGTGTCCCTTTCATATAAAAGCTTATAACACACAAGCTGTCTGAAATAACCATCGCAATTCTCGTCCTCCAGGCTCCTGACATCGAATATGCCCCTGGCGTGCTTGTTGGGCTGGCCTGTCTTGTAATCCACCACCCTGACTGATTTTTGTTTTGCGTCCTCGGTCTCCAGTTTATCGTATTTTCCGGTAAATATTATCCCGTCTATATTGATGGGCATGCGGTTTTCAAGGCCCAGCGGCTTTATCGGCCTTGAGGCGAGCCTTTCATAATATCTCCTGATACCCTCAAATTGGTCCCTGCACCTCAGCTCAACGCCCTTTTCAGGGCCCTGGAATTTCAGCGCGTCCGAAAACTTCTCCTTGAAAAACTGAAAATCAGGGAACCTGCCCTTTCTCATGTACTCCAGGAATAAATGCTCCAGGCCGCTATGCACCGCGTTTCCGAATATCAGGCTCTGTTTTTTTCCAGACGGAAGCATGAGGACATTATCATAGAGAAACTTCCTCCCGCACTCCAGGTAATTATTCAGGCTCGTGGGATTGAGCCTGATATCCGCCACCAGATCCCTCAGGACCTCCTCGGTGCCTATGAACGGGTCTTCGAGCCTGGTCTTTTCCAGGGATTTGACGAGCGTCTCTTCCTCGCCCAGCCCGGATCCCATGGCGGCGGGGCCCATCCTGCTTAAAAAAGAACTGGAAACGGAGTTTTCTTCCGGGCTCGATGTAAAGATAATATTGCTCTTCGCCCTTGAGACAGCCACGTAGAAAAGCCTTGCCTCGTCAAAATGATGGAGCTCTTTTATCCTCTCTTTGTTATCCACCCTTTCCATGGTCCTGATCAGATCCTGGGGCATGGGGATGCTGTCTGTCTTTGGCTTAGAGGGCCAGGATTTATCCTGCAGGCAGAACGGGATTATAACGCTCTGAAACTCCTGTCCTTTGGAGCCGTGCGCCGTGAACACCCTGACGCCGTTCTGCGTCATGGTGACAAGCTCGCCCTGTATGGACATGTCGTGCCCGCTCCTTGTCCTCAGCTCCTCCGTGAATTCCTTTAACGTGATCCCGGGCCGCGAAAGGTCCGAGGACTTCACCATGTTCACGAATGACGTCAACGCCCTCAGTTCCCGTATCTTCACCACGCTGTCCTTGTCGTATTTCTCAAGTATATACCTATATATACCCGCGCCGTCTATGTATTCCATCAGGACCGAGTGAATCGGGTTAAAATTCGAGTTCTTCAGGAGGTTTGTTATCGCTTCTTTCGCCGCCTTGAGGGGGGCCGAAAGCCCCTCGCCGGCCATAAACTCAGAAAGCAGTGTCGCTTCCTTCTTCTCCCTTCTCTTCCTGTTTACCTTTGAGATAAACTCCAGGATATCCCTGAGCGGTATCCTGAAATAATCCGATATGAGGACCTTGTAAAGCGCCTTGTCCTTGTCCTCGAAATTCTCTGGATCCACGCTCGCGAGCTCCAGCGCGTCCATCATCTGCCTCACCCTCGCCTCCGAACCGATATCCTCCTTGCCGTCGGTCGCGTAAGGGATCCCGGCCTGTAGCAGCTTATCTATGACCCTGAGTATCAGGGCCCTCTTCCTAAGGAGTATCGCTATGTTATTATAAGGGAATTCCTTTTCCTCTTTTGTCAGGTCTTTTGACTTTTCTATCTTTTCTTTCAATTCCCTTATCTTATCCACCAGAAAAACCATCTCTTCTTCCTCTGTAGTAAACTCATAACACTCTATGGATTTTTCCTTAAAATCCCTGACGTTCACGAGCTCCTTGTCAGATATCCTCTCATTCCCCGGTATCTCCTTTATTATGCTGTGGTAAAGCGTGATTATCTCACTCGTGGAGCGGTAATTGGTTTTCAGCGCCACCGACTTCAGCCCCTTAAACCTTTTTTTCAATTCCTTGAAATTGGCTGAACTGGCCCCCTGGAACCTGTATATGGACTGGTCGTCGTCCCCGACACAGCATAAATTAGGGTTATCTTTATTCAAAAACGTGAACAAAAATTTAAGCTGAGCGCCGTTAGTGTCCTGGAATTCATCCACCATTATGAATCTATATTGATTTTCGTATCTTTTTTTGAGACCCTTTTCTTTTTCCAGCGCCTCCCTGGCTATCATTAACATGTCCTCGTAATCGTATCTGCCCCGCTCATCAAACACATCCTTGTTGCCGCCTTCCTTTAATCTTTCATACTGATCATAAACTATGGCGAACGCCTTCAGGCGCGGGATGTGTTTTTCCTCAATGTACACGCCGTCCGGCTTCATGGTCTTCAGGCATTCGAGAAACTCTCCCGGGCTGACGCCTTCCCTTTTTAACTCGCCTATCCTCTGGCTTATCTCCTTTAAATAAATGTAAGGCGCGTTAAAAGGCCGTATCTCGGCCGCGTCCTTGGAATGGTCAAGTATGTATTCTATCGCCTTTACCTTTTCTATATCCGAGATCTGTATCTTCTCCTGTATGTAGTTTATCGCCTCTTCCGAATCCAGTATTATCGAATTCGCGAAGCTGTGGAACGTGCAGACGTTCACGTCGTAACCCCTGAACCCCGCTATCTTCGCCAGCCGTTCCTTCATCGTCTTGGCCGCGGCGTTCGTGTAAGTGAGTATGAGGATATTCTCCGGCGCCGCCAGTTTTCGCCTGATGATGTTCGCCGCGCGGACAGAGAGTATCTGCGTCTTCCCGGTGCCGGGTCCGGCCAATACCAAGACCGGGCCCTCCAGGGTATCCACCGCCTCTTTCTGCTCCTTATTCAATTCCTTGTAAAACCTCTCAAACTCCGCCACTTTATTTGATCTCCCTGCCGATTGAAAACGCGTTGCCCAAAAGCCCGCCTATCCCGTGATAGGTGCAGACCTCGGGATCGTACAAGACAGGCCTTATCTTCTCGATATCAGGAAGGCCGTCCCCGCCGATCACGTCCTCATCCGCCTTGACGTCCAATATCTCCCCTATGAATTGCGTGTGTAGCCCTATCTCCACGGTATTAATCACCCTGCATTCCACGACAAGAGAAAATTCTTTTATGTACGGGGCGTCTATTATATCGCTTTTCACCGGCGTCAGCCCTGTTTTTGAGAACTTGTCCACTGTCTTGCCTGATGCGATCCCGAAATAATCCGCTTCTTTCACGTATTTCTCGGAAGGGACATTTACCGTAAACGCCTTCTTGTCCATTATATTCCAGTAAGAATAAGTCGCCTTCCTCAGGGAGATGCCCACGGAGGGAGGCCTTGAGCAGCAGATCCCTCCCCACGCGACCGCCGCGGCGTTAGGCCTTCCGCTTTTATCATAGGTCCCGATGATCCACGTGGGCGCGGGAAAAACCAGCGATTTTGCCCCTAATGATTTTTTCATGAATTCTCCGATCTAAAACTGGCTGGGTATTTTTCTTAATTCTTTCTTTTCGGAACGCAGTTTTTTATACCTGAGCATTTTCTCCTTGGCCCTCCTGGAACGTTTTCGTTTCTGGCGCCTTATCTTCTCTATCTCCTTTCGCGCCGCGGCCTTTCTGCCCAGGATAAGTGATTCTATCTTATCAACCAGTATCCTCCTGGCGAGGAATCTGTTCAAGGCCTGAGAACGTTCTTCCTGGCATTTGACTTCTATACCAGTAGGGCCATGCCTAAGATAAACACAGCTGGAAGTCTTATTGACCTTCTGCCCGCCTTTCTTGCTCGAGCAGATGAATTTCTCCTCCAGGTCCGCCTCTTTTATGCCCAGGGAATCCATCCTGGTCTTTAAAAATCCCTCTTTGTCCATGCTTACGTTAAATCTCATATTTACCCCGGCGCCTGATTAATTAATTATACCATAAAAGGGGTTTTCGACTACATATTCCTTGCCTGACCGCCAAGCCATGCTATATAATAAAAACATGAAATCATCGATTAAAAAGATCCTTATCCTGTATTTACTATTCGCGGCGGCCCGGGCATCCGCCGAAGAAATCTCAGCGGCCTTCATGCGTGAACACGAAAGCGGCGGGATTATTTATACCGATAAAAAAACATCCGTTCAGCGGTCGATGGTAACCTTCTCTACCGAGAGAATTTTGCGGGACGGCCGCGTGACATACAGATATGCCGCGCGCGGAGAAGGGGATTACGACGAATATAAAAACTCGGTTTGGGACATAGAGGCTGTCATGGAGGAAAGAGACGGCCTCCTGCGTCCGATTTACAGCCTGGACCGCTTCAAGGACAAAGACGGCCGCGCCGTCATAGGGCATGAGAAACGTTTCGATTACGATAAACAAAAGATATACTACACTGTCCATGACCCCGGGGGAAAGATAACGAAAAAAATAACATTCCCCATGAAAGGGATAACCGTCGACAGCGCCACCCTCACGGATTTTTTAAAGACGTTTGCCGCGCGCCGCGATGAAAAAACACACAAGGTCTTTTATCTCATCTCCGACAAGGCGGAACTTTTCAGGATTACCGTCAAGGATCTGGGCATCGAAACGCTGGAACTCCCGGAAGGAAAAATAAGGGCCATAAAACTAAGGCTTATACCAAACCTCGGCCTGTTGACAGGCGTCGCCAATTCCCTGGTGCCGCCCACATTTGTCTGGTACAAAGAACAGGAACCGCATGACTGGCTTCAATATGAAGGGCTGGAGACAGGCATGGGCTCAGCCCACATCACAGCGCGCTTCTCTCCCGAGTAAGATGGATTTTACTCGTCCGCCTCAGGCAAACGCCGCATTCGGTTAAATATGGGATCATTGACAAGTACTGCCTGTTGGATGAAAAAATCACGTTTAATCTTTTACATAAAATTTTAGCGGCTGTCTCGGGCTTGATCGTGGGACAATAATCCGGGGAAAGGGCAATGCTTATAACTTTTATATTTTTACCATGCGCTATTACAAATCTCTCCAGCTGTCCCACGGCCTCCTCAAATTTATCTTTTCCGATATTTTCGAAATAATCCATATCTATGGATATCACGATGTCCTTATTTTTTAACAAACCGCCTTTGTTAAAATCCTCTATCCTGTGTTTATCCCCGTCAAACCATACCTTATCCGAAACTTTCCCCTTTTCCAATAAAATCCTTAACCAATTATTTGACATTGGGAATCTACCGGCGGCATTGGCCATGTCCTCATGCCTGTCAAAATTTATGACCACCGTATTCTCCGGTTTCAAAAAACCCTCTTCTATCCCATTCATGATAACGGCATAAGTAGACGCGTGTTCCGTTGAAATAAACAACGGGATTACCGGATGTTTCAAATCTCTCGCTACTTTCCAGGGGTTGTTTCCGTTTAATTCATCAGCCAGAATCTTTTCCGAAACCGGCGGCAACCCTCCTCCCGCGCCCCTGACCTCGGGATTAAAGCCTGCCTGCCGGACAAAAGCCTGATAGTGTTTCCTTATGTCCCTGTCTATCTCATCCCGGGAAACAATGGATTCCGCGGCGTCGATTTTGAAAAACTTCCGATAAACTGGCTGCGACAAATCTTCATAAAATGTCTTTCCTCCGGCCGAATCCGCCGGAACCAATATATAGGCATACCTGACCATGTCTTCTATCATGGATCCGCGTATATCAGATTGTCCCCGCGCGTCATTTTTAACGGCCGCCATGCGATCCTCATAACATAACACCTTTTCAAGAATCTCTTTTTTTAACCCTCCTAAATTTCTCATTTCAGCGAGCCATGCGAGAATTTTGAGCGGCTTGGTATCATTTTTTCCTAATAAGAATTTTTGGGTTTTAAGGCTGAGCAGGTTGCCTAACCAAATATCGTATGTTTTGCTCAGACGTTTCAAAAGGTCGTCTTGCGAAAAAGCGCCGCGAAGAAGACGGCTGGTTTTTCGCATGATCCTTTCGCTTCCATAATATTTATACAACGGCCCCTGAAATGAACCATATGACGTTTTAAATAGATCATCCCAGGAAAGATCCTCTGTCTCAAAATGTATCTTATCATCCCCGGATCCTATCTGAATGCAGTCCTTGACCTCATCCGCCCAAATATTTACCCGGACGATGTCCCACGGCATGCGCTCCGCGGTAAGCATCTTTTTGAATTCTTCTTTAACGCGGTTATAATAAGAATACCGTTCATCCTGATCTTTGGCGTCAATATAAAACGATAGATCTATGTCGTTTACAACCGGCCAGAAAGGAGACGCTGATTTCTCAATGCCTGATTGGACCAAACTGCCCTTTACCCCTATGACCACCTTGTCTTCCAACCCTGCCCTGCAAATGGCCTTGAACCACAGGGTAATCGGGTTTAATCTTCCCTTGATAATGAAATCCGCGGGAAAATCATAAGTCTCTACTGGCTCACCTTTGAAAAGAGCCGCCGGCCGGAACGCGTCCCGCGCCTGAGACAAGCGGCCGCTGGGCCTTCTTTTATAAATCCTTTCCAGCAAATCATCGCCTTTGACAGGCCGGAAACGATGGCCTGAAAATACGCTTACCCTGCCTGACAGAATAATATTGTCTATGTCTTTTTTGTGGACCATGAAAATCTTGTTATCGCTTAATTTAAAACCATCATTATAATATCTATAAAATACATATATATCCTTGCCGTCCTTTTTAAAAATGACTATCGAGCGCCTTTCCCTTTTATATTTTTTCCAGACTAGCCCCAGCGCTTTATCCGCGCCGCCCTCCTCCCTGATGGCTTGCGCCACACTGAAAAGTAACCCTAATTTTTCGTATCTCATCAAAACTTCTTTATCCGGCTCATCCCGCATCAAAGGGACCCTCAAATTCTTTGCCCGCGGCTCCGCGCAAACAAAATCCTGGCGCGCAATCATCCCTATTAGCGTAAATATTAACGCTATACTAATTATCTTGGTTATATTTCTCATATAGCCCATCCCGCCAAGTTATCCACACAGTAGGGGAGGTTTAAACCTCCCCTACTGTGTGGATAACTTACGCTAAAATTATTTAAAAAGTATTGGGTATCCGCAGACAGAATAAGGCCATGTTTCCATGGCCTTATATTTTTTATATCCCTAATTATTGAAATAGATTATATCAAATCAAGGACCAAAAGTCAAGATTTTTTGAGGAAACTATTAAATTTTATAGACAGCGTCGTCTTTACGGACCTTCTGCTCGACCTTTACGCTGATAAGATCGCCTGCCTTGGCTTCCTGCGCCGGGACACGATCGATCTGCATGGAGGTTATATCCTGCGTTAAATCCGTCGTGCTGCCTTTTATGCGTATCTTATCGCCTACCTTCAGCGCGTCGGTCAATTTGATCATGCTCACGCTGATATTACCGAAAAAGTGATCCACAATCCCTACCTGTTTCTCTTCCATTTACGCCTCCTTAATCATCACCAGCATCATCTTGAACCGCTCCATGGCTTTCAAGGCATGGGGTTTATTCGCGGGCATCATGATGGCCTGGCCCGATCTGACATCGGATGATTTTCCGGAAATGATAATCTCCGCTTTCCCATCAAGCATATATACCAGCGCGTCAAAGGGCGCGGTGTGCTCGCTTAATCCCTGGCCTTTATCAAAAGCGAAAAGCGTGACTGTCCCGGTATTCTTTTTTATTATCTCTTTACTGACAACCGCGCCGTCCTGATATTCGACCAAATCCGCCAGCTCATCCGCCCTGCCGATAATATTTATCATCCCGCCCCCGCCTTTCACTATTTATTATCTTACGCTTTAGCCAAAAGTCAAGATAAGTTGACAAAGGATATCCGCGAAGCGGAGAGGATGCTTATGGTTAATTTTTCTCTGGCTTTTTTTCTTTTACCAAAGGCACCACGCCGGCCATTTCCCCTATCATGTTGATTAACTGCGTATTGGACGGGACAACTACCTTGGAATTATGCATCAGGGCGTTTTCCACCGTTTGAAGCTTTCTTAGTATCTGGGCGTTGCCCACGAAATATTTTTCAGCCGCCTCGTTCACCAGCCTGATTGCCTCCGCCTCGCCCTGCGCCTCGAGCACCTTGGCCTGTTTTACGCCATCCGCCTTCTTGATCTCCGCCCTTCTCGCGCCATCGGCGACTGTCTCTGTGGCCGTGGCGAAATCCACCGCGGCTATTTTTTCATTCTCCGCCTTCACGACCTTGTTCATCGTCTCCTGGACGTCTTTGGGCGGGTCTATCTCTTTTAATTCAGTCCGCACGATCTCTATGCCCCAGCTCCCGGTCTCCTCGCACAGCGTCTTATGCAATTCGGAGTTTATCTTGCCCCTCTCGCTGTTGGCGGATTTCAGAGTAAGCGTCCCTATGATATTCCTCAGCGTGGTCCTGGCCAGGTTCACGATCTGCCACTTGTAATTATTAACATTATACTGGGAATTTTTGACATTCTCCTCGTCCGCTTTTACCTTGAAATATACCTGGGCATCCACGCGGGCGTTCAGATTGTCATTGGTGATGATTTCCTGCGGCTCGGCGTCCACCATCTGCTCCGTTACATTCACGATATATATGTTTTCGATTATGGGGACGATCCAGTGGAACCCAGGCGAGGCGAAACGATTATACTTGCCCAATCTTTCTATCAGTCCCCTGTGAGTGGGCCTCACTATCCTGATCCCCAGAAAAAACATAAACACCAACGCCATGACAACTACGTAAACAATATTCATTTCCCCATCCTCCTTTTCATTTAACAGCCTTGAAAAAATCGAAATACACGGCGAATAACAACGCCAGGACCGAGGAACCGAATATGAAGATATAGTTAATCCTGTCTTTATTCGAGCTCAGCCCGCAGAGTATCGCGCCGATCAAGCCGTAGTCCTCCTCATCCAATTCTTTTTTATCCCTGATCCTGGCCGCCAGATCCCTTCTCCCGATGAGCCTCGCGCGCGCGGCCTCAACCCTGAATTTATACAAAAAGAAAATAAAAAATCCCACTACCCCCACATACCAGGCTATCTTGGAATACATGACATTGAAATCCATGAAAAATGACACGAGCCTCACGGACACCGTCGCCATCAATCCGATGATAAAGAATATCCAGGACATGAAAGAATCTTTGCAATTTTTATATTCGACGCAGTTGAGGCATCTGTTGTCTTTTCGGGTTTTCAGGCCATCCGCCTTTCTGTGAATTTTATGATCCTGTTCATCATGTCCACGGATTCAACCGGATATTTCCCCGCGGCGGTTTCCGCGGAAAGCATCACATAATCAGTGCCATCCAGTATGGCGTTGGCCACATCAGAGACCTCCGCCCTTGTAGGCGTTCGATTTTCAGTCATGCTTTCCAGCATCTGAGTGGCGGTGATGACGACCTTGCCCGCCTTGTTGCATTTTTTTATTATCTCCTTCTGGATCAACGGGACTTCATACACGGGTATGGAAACGCCCATGTCCCCCCTCGCTATCATGATGCCGTCGGAAACCTTGATTATATCATCGATATTTTTAATGCCTTCCCTGTCCTCGATCTTGGCGATGACCCGGCACGCCGAACCGGGACCGAGCGCGCCTTTCACCTCCATGATATCTTTTTTCGAGCGCGCGAACGACTGCGCGATATATTCGACATTGTTCCTCTCGCAAAATAATATATCCCTTTTATCCTCACGGCTGATAGCCCCGAATTCAAGCCT
The DNA here is from genome assembly GCA_041648935.1 of Candidatus Omnitrophota bacterium. GTDB lineage: Bacteria > Omnitrophota > Gorgyraeia > Gorgyraeales > Gorgyraeaceae > JBAZOA01. Next base: position 75,191 of record JBAZOA010000001.1, read on the forward strand.
CGCCTCAGGAATATTCACGCCCTTATGAGCCTTGAGCAATCCGCCGCTTGCCACCCTGGTCTTAAGCCCGGCCTTAGCCCTGCCGATCACCTCTAAATCTATGTTCCCGTCGTCTATGAATACATGGAAACCGCTCTTGATGGCGCTCAGAGGACCCTGATAATCAAAATAAACCTTTCCCGGCGCGGGTTTTATTTTCTTCTGGATAAGCCACAATATCTGGCGTTTCCTGAGATTAACCGGGGAACTAAGACCACCTATCCTTACCCGGTGGCCCTGGAGATCGCCCAGGATCTTTATCCGCCTGCGGTATTTCCGGTTCAAGAGCCTGATTAATCTTATTTTTTTGGCAAACCCCTCTGGATCGCCATGAGAAAAATTCAAGCGGCAGACATCCATGCCGGCGAAAATCATCTTCCTGAGAATCGTCTCGCTTGATGACGCCGGGCCAATCGTGCAGATTATCTTGGTTTTAACCATCGCGTTGTATCCCTGGCCGCGCATCCCGGGTCAGGCCGTTGGCAGGGTTATCGTAAACGTGGTCCCTTTGCCCAATTCACTTTCCACCTCAATCTTTCCGTTATGGGCCTTGATAATGTTATAGACCACGGATAATCCCAACCCTGTCCCCTCGCCAATCTCTTTGGTGGTAAAAAATGGCTCGAATATTTTATCTAAATTTTCCCTGGGAATGCCTATGCCCGTATCGGAGACATGGACGCGGACAACCTTATCCGCCGGTTCATGGCAGGCTCTTATGGCAATCAAACCGCCTTCTTTGGCTGATTTTTTCTGTATCGCCCACTTGGCGTTGACAATCAAATCAAAAATAACCTGCTGCAAAAGCTGCGATTCGCCTTTAACCAGCGGCAGATCAGGCTCAAGATCTTTTTGGATGACGATATTGTTAAGCTTCAATTCATGCTCCACTAAAGTTATCACCTTTTCCAGCGCCTCGTTCGGGGATAACGGCTCGGAGACCCCCTTGGACGCGTGGGAAAAATCCAACAGCGACTGGGTTATCCTCTTACACCTCACCGCGGATTCCTGGATCACGCATAACAATTCTTTAAATTCGCTCATTTTAAAATCTTCTTTCTGCTTCGCTATCATATTAATCAACTGCAGGTTGTTCAAGACGCCTGTCAGGGGGTTATTTATCTCATGGGCCACGCCGCCCGCCAACAAACCCACAGAGGCCATCTTCGCGGACTGCACGAGCTGGATCTGAGTCTGTTTGA
>JBAZOA010000002.1:0-50691 GCA_041648935.1 Candidatus Omnitrophota bacterium
GCATGGAATGGATACCGTGTGATATCACCGAGATCTTCCCCTCGGTTATCCCGTATTCACGGACAAGGATCTCTCTTGAGAGATTGGTCATCACGACTAATCCGCTCGCTTTTTCGGATATTGAACGGACTATGGCTTTAAGTTCGTCCTCGGGCGAGGGCAAGACACTGTGAAAGGCCACGACCGAGGGCTTCCTGAGCGCTTCCAGAAAAGAAATGATACATGAGCCGTATTTACCCGCGAAGATGCCGAATTCATGCTGGATATTCACGAGCTTAACCCTGTCCATCCCGTTGATGGCGTTGGCGGTCTCGATATATTCCCGCTCAGAATATTGGTTTATTTGAAAAATAACTTTTTTTGAATAGTGATAACGCGATATATCGTCGATATTAACCGCGGCCACCCTTGACTCGATGGCAGGTTCAAGCAAATTATCCATTGCCGCCGTGAGGTCGGCGGTAAATGTGGCTATCCCGCACTCCCTGGGAGGAAAGGTCGAGACATAAACGACCTTGAACGCCTCTTTCATATCCGCACCCTGTTTCTCCTGAGCTCCTTAAGCAATGCCTCCATATCCACGGATTTCGCCGCGATGCGCTTGTCCGCCGCGCCGTAATAAATATAAAGCCGGCCATCTTTTATCACGGTCCCGGTAGGAAAGACCACATTGTTGACATCACCCTTTTTCTCCCACTGCCGGCTCGGGGAAAACAACGGTTTCTTCATGCGCGCGATAACCTTCGTGGGATCATGGAGATCGAACAGCGCGGCCGCGGCGTGATAAATCCTGCCTACGCGGGAATCCTCGACCGCGTGATAGATCAAAAGCCAGCCGTCCTTTGTCTCGATGGGCGGACACCCGCCGCCGATATTCCGGCTCTCAAACCTGTATTCGGGATCGAGCATCACGTAACGGCCCAGGTCCTTGAGATACCCCCTCCAATAGTCGTCGGTTAGTTCTTTGAAATCATCGAAATAGATCACCTGTATCCCGGGCAGTACCCTGTGGACAAGGGCGAATTTATTATTTATTTTCTTCGGGAAGATAAACGCGTCCTTTTCCCACAGCAGGATATCCCCTCCCTGCCGGTCCTTTATATATGACTCGAAGAAAAAATACTTCTCCCTGATCCTGATGGGCGAGCCGGAAAACAGCCTTCCCGCCTCCGCATAGGTGATACGCGGCGATATAATACCGTGTTTTTTAAAATTTATGAGGTCAGAGCTGGTGGCATAAGCGAAAAGGGCGTTAGTGCCGTCATAGACCGTATAAAAAAGATAATAGACGCCGTCGAGAAAGACAATGCGGGGATCCTCTACGCCTTTTCTCTCGTAATCGTATTCGGGGAAGATCACGGGCTTCTCCGAGCGCATGACGACTTTATTGTCCGCCAGCCGGCAGTAACCGATCGAGGAGCGCATATCCGCTTTCCTGACGGCCCGGTAGAACATGTGCGTGACGCCGTCTTTTTCGATACAGGCGGGATTCAAGACCGCCTGATCCTCAAATTCATCCTGTGAACTTTCAAGGATTAGACCTTCGCTTCGAACCTGTAACATTTAACCTTCTTTCTGTTTCGCCCTCTTACGCTCGGTGACGTCACGGCCTTCCGGAATCATGTATATCACTTTACCTTTTTTATCCTTCACCGGCTTGAGAGAAAAATCAATGTAATGCAATGTCCCGTCTTTCGCCATATGCGTTGCCTCAAAACGGAAAAATTCCCCCCGGGCCGCTTTTTTTATCGCCTGCCGCAATTTTTTCTGCAGTTCCGGGGAATGGGCCCACCATGGGGTCTGCCAAAAAGGTTTATTTAAAACATCCGATAACCTGATCCCGCTGAATTCCAGGGCTGTCCTATTCGCCTCTATCAGGATCCCGTCCGGCGTCATCAGGCCGATGAATTGAAAGGTCTGATCATAAAGGGCGCGTATCTTTCTCTCGCTTTCCCTGAGCATTTCCTCCGCCTTATTGCGTTTTTTAATCTCATCCCGTAAATCCACATTTGTCCTGGCCAGCTCTACGGAGCGTCTTATGATTTTATCATCCAGCTCTCTGCGCTCGGTTTCGCCCTTCTCAAGCTCCGCTATCCGTTTTCGCAAGAGTTCTATTTCTTTAATGAGTTCTTCCCTGGTTTTATCCGCCATCTTTATCCCCCGAGACAAGATCTCTTCATAAAAGACCCATATGGATCCCTACATGATTATATATCATAATATGCCTGGAACGTCCTGTTTGTCTACTGTTTTCGGATGGATTTGACGTAACTCTTTGAAAAATAAAGGAATGCAGAATGTCCGCCGCTGGATGGCGGACATTGATAATCAATCTTAGAAGGTTATTACCTTGTCGCTTTCTTTGATAATCTCGTACATGTCCTTCATGGTGGAAATCGGGCACATCTCCGAACCTTCCTGTTCCCTGCTTTTGATACATGCCCCGCAGGCATAAATCTTGCCCCCGGATCTCAGGAATTCATCCGCCTGCTTAATAGTGTTAAATTTATCAGCGCTGACCTTCTGATATTCAACGCCCTTGCCCATTAAGAAAACCTTGGCCTCATCCTTCTGCCCGAGGCAAAAATTAGCGTAACGCAGGGCATTCCAGCAGGTCTCCACGTCATTACTTGAGATAATTATCCCTATTTTCATGTTTATCTCCAGGGATTAAATAATCTTTACCGATAGGCGTATCTTATCACCAATGTTTCTATCAGTCAACGAGTACTAAATTAAGCGATGCCCCGATCAATAACGCGGCCACAAGCATCATAAATGTACTTTTAAGCGTATCTTTCACACCTAATTCCCTGATTAAAACTATATAGGTGGCGATACAGGGAAAATATACGGCCAGAATCGTGGAACCGATTATTAACTGTTTAGTGGTGAGATTCAAAGGCCCCAACATCCCCACGGCGATATCTTTTCTTAAAAATCCCACCATCAAAACAGAAACAGCTTCTTTAGGAAGCCCCCACAGGCCTGTTAAAACAGGGGTGAAGATATAAGAAAAAAAATCTATTATTCTCAGCATGTGAAGAACGTTCACAAAAAACACCCCTAAAAGCACGAAAGGCATGGCTTCCTTTAAAAAACCGGATAAACGCATCCAAAGTTTCTTAATCACCGCTTGAATCTGAGGTATCCGATAAGGCGGGATTTCAACCAATATTTCAGGACTCACCCCTTTTAAAACTCTATTCAAAATCAAACCCTTGATAATCAAAAGCGCGAAAAGAATAAAAAATATAACCGCTACATATTTACCGCCCCTTTGTCCCACGAGCCCAACGATCATGGCGATCTGCGCCATGCAGGGGATAGCGATCGCCATCAAAGTAGCGGCTATGAATTTTTCGCGTCTTTCTTCCAGTATCCTGGTTGCCAGCGCGCCCGGGACATTGCATCCTAACCCTAAAATAAATGGGATTATCGCGTATCCATGAAGCCCTAAATGATGCATAAAATTATCCATCAGGACCGCCAGGCGGGGAAGATAACCAAGATCTTCCAAAATCCCCAACACGAGATAAAAACTAAGGATATAAGGGAAGACCATGGCGATAGGCACAAAAAATCCGGTGGTTAACAATCCGAATGATTGGCTGAAATCTATGCCGCCGCCGGCCAAATTCCCGATTAAGATATGATGAAAAAACGACCCCTCGCCCAAAAACGCGCTCAATCTCAACATCAAAGGAGACCACAGCCCCCCAAACAAGGGCTCAAACATATGCCTGATTAAATTTTCTCCGAGGAACCGGACTGCCCAGAAAGTACAATACATGACACCCGCGGCGATTAAAAGCCCGCTGAACGGCTTTATGCTCAAGTCTTCCAATATTTCCAATAATGTGCGATGCCGATGCGTTAACTTCTGTGTCTCCTCCACGATCTTCCCTATCTTCCCCCATTTCTGCCCATCAGTAGAAACAAACGGTTTCGAGGGTTTCATCTCCGGCATGCGGAGGACCAAATCTTTAATGCCCTCTCCTGTCAGGCCGCAAACGGGTACAACGGGTGCCGTTAAATTTTCTTCCAATTTTTTAACATCAATATTAATCCCGCGGTGCTTCGCGTCATCCCACATGTTCAAGGCCACAATGACGGGAATACCCTTCTCCAATAATTGCAATGTCAGATAAAGATTCCTCTCTAAATTCGTGGCGTCTATGACATTTATGACAAGACCGCCCTCCCCCAGCATCCGGCACGCCACATCCTCGGCTTTACATGTTGGTTCCAGGGTATATGTCCCGGGCGCGTCTATGATCATCACTGATTCTTCGCCCATCTTCATCTTGCCCTGAGTAAACTCCACCGTTGTCCCGGGATAATTAGAAATTATCACCTTGGCCCCGGTAAGCCTGGAGAATATGGCGCTCTTGCCTACGTTAGGATTGCCTATCAACAAAATCTTTTCTATATTCATCTCTCAACAGCGACTAAAATTCTTCTCGCCATGCCGAAACCAACGGCAATCTGCATGTTGTCCACTTCTATCGTCTGGGGACCGCGCCAAAAGTGGGAACTCACCTTGATTATTTTCTTTCCCGGCCGCGCGCCCATGCTATATAATTTTCTCATGAGGCCGTGACCGCCCTGAATTTCCCATATCACGCCGGATTCCCCGGCTCGCATTTGAATCAAATCTATTATCACTTATCAAGATCCTTTTTCTCTCCCGCAGTGAACTTATAAGCGCTGATTACAACGAACGCGCCCTTGCCGAATCCTTTTTTGACAGTCTGAATCGAGTTCATTTTGTCAGGAAATTTATATATAGTCTGATAATAAGAAATCCTGTTAAACCCCGCCGTCTTAACTAAACCCGCTAATTCCCTGACACCGAAAAAATTCGCCTGTTTATAAAACACACTGCTTTTTCTCCGGTAGTATTTGCCCAAAAAGCTGTCTTTATCAATTATGCCGATAATAAGCTTGCCGTTCTTCCTCAAGACCCTCCTCGCCTCGGTCAATACCCTTGCGGGGTCTTTTACAAAACAAAGGGTTATTATAATAAGGGCGTAATCAAAAGCGGAATTTCCAAAGGGCAATTTTTCCCCTCTGCCCAATCTGACATCTACGCCTCTTTCCCTGGATACCTCAAGCATCTTCTTTGATGGATCAACCCCGTGCCTTACTCCTAAAGGCGCGGCGAATCTTCCCGTGCCAACACCGATCTCCAGGCCCTTGCCTTTCTTTGGCAAAACATTTCTTACCGCCTCGAGTTCCGAAAAATAAACGAATTTATTTTTATCATACCAGGCGTCATACTTTCCTATGTGACGATCGAATACGCTGCTCATAGATCAAGATCCCCGAATAAACCGTCATAAAATCTTTTCAAATGCTCGTAAAACTCCTTATCCATTGTATTGCGCCTTACATCCTTTTCTTTGAATGAATATCTGTACCCCGCGCAATAAACCGCCAGGATATCTTTAGCATGGGATATCTTTTTAAACTTTTCCTCGCATTCCTTTTTTTTCTTGTCCTCGCATCTATCCGGATGATACCTCAAGGCCAGCTCTTTGTAAGCGCTCTTTATCTCTTCCATGCCCGCATACTCATCCAGGCCCAATATTTTTCTTGCCTCATCAATCTGTTTAAAATCCATTTTCAGGCCTCCGTTGATTACCCCTCACGAACAATAAAGGAAAAACTATATCGCTTACGCAGCAAGGAAGCCAAACCGCTAAAAATAAAAATATAAAAATAGCGGCGCATGAAAACCAACTCAAGATCCCCGCTTTCGCCATGATCATGTGGAATAAAGACGCCCAGGTGCTTAATAACACATGGCCGGCATGGGTAAATTTTGTCCCTGGTTTAAGATAAGCGATAACTATGCCTAAAATAGCCAGAGGATTGACTAACCACCATTTTTCGATAAAACCAAGATGTATCCCCCTGTTAGGCATCCCAAGCAGGGATTCAGCCGCGTAAGGAATAAGAGAATCGCTGATAGTCGCTATGCCCACTGAACCCGCGTAGCCGATTATGATCAAGACCCAGAAATTACACTTCCCCCTGATGCAATTAATCCCCACGCTGGGACATGTATGGAGTTTATACATTGCCGCCGTAACTAACGCGCTTAAAAATACATGCATAGGATGAAGCACGTAGAAAATGTTATACGAGATTTCATAAGGCAATTTTAAAGAAAACGCCATGATAATTATCCCCGTGATCGCGCCGAACATCGTGAAAGGCGCGTGCGACTTCAATTCTTTGACTATATGTCCCGCCATTTTATCAAACCCCTATCTCCAGCCCCGCCTTAACAGTTATACAATTTTTCTTGTATTGTTTTTTAAATATGCCTTCCGCCGTTTCTCCGGAGCAATGCGTGGGCCCGGCTTTTATTACGCCCATTTTCTTAAAATTCTCTACTACTATCTCCACCGCGCGAGTATCTGACTCCGTCAGATGAAATCCGCCCAGGACAAGATAAACAGGCTCATCAGGAAACTTCGCCTTTACCTTCCCTATTATTTTTAAAATCCCGGGATGGGCGCATCCCGTGATCATGGTAAGGCCGTTTTTTGTTTTCAATACAATCGCCTGCTCAGGCATGTATCTGCCGTTATATCCTCCCGGTATTTCCCCGGTGATAAATATATCGCGCGAGATCTCCGTAAATCCTCCGGCCTCAATCAATTCTCCCTGGGCCTCTTTTACTTTATTTTTGAATTCCCCGCCGAATCCTGGACAGGAATATACCTTAAGCCCTTTCCTTTTCTTCAGCACTTCCCATAGGCCTCCCGCATGATCCCAATGGTCGTGGGAAATCACTACCGCCTCGATTTTATTTATATTAACTTCCGAAGAACGCATGTTTTTAATCAGCCATTTCCCGTTTTCGCCGGTATCGAATAATATCTTATCATCAACCAAAAAAGAGACCCCCCAGCCGATATGAAAATTCTCATCCAGGGCGCCTTTATCAAAAAGAACTTTTATCCGCATTTTAAAACCCCCCGTCTACATCCACGAATTGGCGCGTTATTTTATTCCCTCTTAGCGCGCAGTCTTAATTTAAATTTTTCCAATGGACTTAAATAATCCATGATTAATTTCCCGCTTAAATGGTCTATCTCATGCTGCAAGACTCTCGCTAAAAGCCCGCGGGCCTCCAATTCGACAATCTTTCCTTTTTCATTTAACCCCCTGATTACAATCTCATCCGGCCTGCCTATGACAACGCTTATTCCGGGAACGCTTAAACAGCCCTCTTCCATTTTATCCCGGCCTTTCGCTTTTAAAATCACGGGGTCAGCCAGCCTGACAGGCCCTTCGCCTATATCCGCGACTATCAATCTCCTGGAAATCCCGATTTGCGGGGCGGCCAGACCGATGCCCGCGGAATGCCGCATGGTAAAAAGCATCTCCTCAAATAGCGTTATTTCTTTATCGGTAATCTTTTTCACCTCAAGCGCCTTTTTTCTTAAAACGCTATCCGGATATTTTTTTATTTCTGATAGTTCCATTTTTTCCTCAAATTATAAAACAATACCGCACTTCCCATTTCGCATCCGGTCTCTTTCGTTACGACCGGGCATTTGACCATAAACAGGAAAAAAATGGGCCTTTTCTCCCTCGACAAAGACTCAAAATTACCCTGCCCCTTGCTGATTATCATGTCCGCGGATTTATAAATCCGCCCGAATTCCTTTGAACATAAAGAAAGTATCGTCCCCGGGGCATCCGACCCGTTAGAGATCACGCGCGCGATCTTATCGATCCCGCACGCCTTCGCGTCCTCAAATAGCGCGTCGTTTATAACAGGCCTTTCCTTGACAGCGTAAAAAATATCTTTATCGGGATGGCCTTTTTTTATCTCTTCTATCAAAATCCTATCAAATACCACCTCTCCGGCGTTATCAGCCAGGTATAAAATATTTTTTGCCGCCTTCAGGCCCCGCCTGAATTCTGAATAATGAAAAATGGACTTTTTACGGATAACCCCTCTTTCCTCCGCGAGGATCCTTTTTAATTCCGCCTTCACATTTAAATTATTCTTCGGGCCGAAATCGATAATATTGCCCGCTATAGCTAATTCCAGCGCCGTTAAAAGCCTGTCCTTTGAATAATTTACCTTATCCCTTAATTTTCCTAAAAGCCTTAAAGCGCAGAGATTGCTCCTCCTTTTTATCTCTTTATAAGGATCGTCCCTCATGCTTATCTTTCTTAAGATATTAAAACCAAAACGGTCTATCTCGGGAGGGGAAAGCCTGAGCGGAACTTTCGAGATTTTTCTGGCAAACGCGTCCAATATCTGTTTTTGCTGCCTCGGGGATGCCTTGGCGATACGCGCGGCGTCAAGCACCTGCCTGAAGAAACATGGGATACAATCCAGATATGTCCTCATATCACCTTGCCTCTTCTTTTCAGCGTATCCTTATCGCTTATTGACACAATATCTTCAGCCGTCCTTTCATCATAAACCGAGACTATGTGAATGCCCCCGCAGGCTGAGATAAAACGATCTTTTATCCTCAATACATCCTCCTTCGCCAATGAGTTAGTATCACAGGGCCTTAACGGCGTATTAACCTGGATTTCATCCGGCTGGATACAATCCGCCAGGTAAATAAAATTATCAACGTAATCCCTGTTGATATCAATAAACATTATCTGTAAAGCTAATTTCCCGCGAAAGCCCTTTTTAAATTCCTTTATCCCCTTTAGAATACCGCTGGATTCTATTCCCTTGGCGGGTCTGTTAATTTCCCGCAAAGATTCCTGTGAACAGGCATCTAACTTAGCCACAACAAAATCCGCTGAAATAAGATCTTTCCTCACATCATCCCTATCCATCAACGTGGCATTCGTCAAGACGGCTATCGGCTCTTCGCGGATCGACCTTACCTCCTTTATCGCTTCGCCTAAATTGGACGCCAGGGTGGGCTCTCCCCTGCCGGAAAAAGTAAGATAATCTATCCGCGTCTTGGGCAATATTTCTAATTCTTTTATGACTTCTTCGATCGCTACATATGCCTTTCTTTCGACCGTATATCCTTTTGTCGGGCCAAGCTGGCAATAAACACAGTCAAAATTACAAATTTTTTCTTCCTGCGTAAGTAAGTCTATGCCCAAAGAACTCCCTAATCTCCAGGATGGCACCGGCCCATATATATATTTAAACGCGGAATTCATCATCTGTCTCCGACAAATTTTGTTATCCTATCCACTATGCCCATAAACGCCTCGGCGGATTTTGATCTCTCTTTAAAAGACACGAAAGGGGTGCCTTTATCCGCGTATTCCACGAACTTAGGCTCAAAAGGCACTCTGCCCGCGAAGGAAACCTTCAACTCTTCCGCCGCCTTCTCTCCCCCGCCTCGTTTAAAAATATCTATTTCATTGCCGCAATGCGGGCATATAAGGCCGCTCATGTTCTCAATTATCCCCGCAATCGGGATTTTTAATTCTTTGGCAAATTGAACGCTTTTACGCGCGTCCAAAACCGCCACATCCTGTGGGGTAGTGACAATAATCGCTCCGGTGACATTGGGGATTAACTGGCAGGCGCTCAACGGCTCATCGCCTGTCCCGGGAGGCGAATCTATGATCAAATAATCAAGCTCTCCCCAATTTACATCAGCCAGGAATTGCGTGATAATTTTCGCTTTCATGGGCCCGCGCCAGATCATCGGTTGATCAGGATCATAACCGATCAACGCGATGCTGACCGCTTTAAGATTTTTACTTATCTCAACAGGCTCTATACCGGACTCAAGAGAAAAGATTGATTTTTTCTCAATCCCGAGCATCTTCGCGATATTAGGCCCGTGAAGGTCAATATCTAAAATACCGACCGACTTACCTGTAATAGAAAGCGCGTACGCGAGATTAACCGCCACTGTGGTCTTCCCCACCCCGCCTTTACCACTCATGACAATTAAGGTATGCTTGACCTTCGCCATCTTGTCCTTAAGGCGCTTTTCCTGATCTGAAATTTCATTTTTATCCGCCTGCATATAAAACCCCTCTATGAAAACTACGGTTTTAACAGATAATCGGTAACGGCCTTATGAAGCGCGCTTACCGCTAAAATCGAGCAATGGATATAATCCCGCGGCAAATCTTTCAATTCCTCGACAATTTGCTGGGGTGATATCCTTAAAACTTCCGGGATAGACTTCTTCAAACTAAGCCTCGCCGCTATATCACCGCATGCCTTTGTGAAAACGCATCCATCCGTGTAATACTTTATTTCTTTTACCAGATTATCTTCAATGACAAGATAAAACTCCATCTCATCACCGCATAGGCCTTTAATATAAGCGGCTCCGGAGGCGTCGTTCATCCTCCCGAAATATTCATCTTTCCTGTTCATGTCAAATGAATGCCCTCCTCAGCGTATCCCAGATTCTCTTAATCTCGTCTTTTACCGGCGTGTCTTTGTATTCCATGATAGTCTTGCCTTCTACCATGGCCTCCACCACTGTTCTATCGAACCTGACTTTACCGATTAGCGGGACCTTATTCTCTACGCAATATCCCTCTATTTTATTTGACATGTCCGGGTTCAAATCATGCTTATTGATTACCAGCCGCGCAGGGACATTAAAATGCCTCGTTACCTCTATGACCCTCAACGCGTCATGCAAACCGGATAATGTAGGCTCTGTTACCACCACCGCGCAATCTATGCCGGAAAGCGAGGCGATAACGGGACAGCCTATGCCCGGGGCGCCGTCAATAATCACCCAATCGTAATTTCCGTTCTCAGCCAGATCTTTCGCCTGTTTCCTTACCAGAGAAACAAGCTTGCCGGAATTTTCCTCGGCAATACCGAGTTTCGCGTGGACCATTGGACCGAAGCGCGTCTCGGAAATAAACCATTCCCCCGCGAGGTTTTCCTCCATCTTTATGGCGCCTGCGGGGCAAATATGACTGCAAAAGGCGCAGCCTTCGCATGAAACAGGATCAATCACAAAGTCCTGGCTTATGGCGTTAAATCTGCAGGCCACTACGCATTTACCGCATTGCTGACAGGTTTTTTTATCAATTGAAGCGCTCAAACCGCTTCTGAAATCATGGCGCTCCTTGATTTTTGGCTGTAATAATAAATGTAGATCCGCGGCGTCCACATCACAATCAGCCATGACATGATTTTTAGCTAACGAGGCAAATGCCCCGGTCATTACGGTTTTACCCGTGCCGCCTTTCCCGCTGATAACGACTATCTGTTTCATATGATACTACCCTTCGCTATATTTTCCCGTATACGTCCTGGGCCGCCAAGACTATCGGAAACATTGTCGGGGCGCTTGTCAAGTAAGGATGTGTCGCTACTTGCAAGGTCTCCAATTCCGTGGCGGACATGCGCTTTTGAATGGCGACGCCGATGATATTTATCATCTGCGCGCAGGACATGCCGCAGCTTACCTGCCCTCCCAAGATAATCCCCGATTGTCTGGAAAAAATTAATTTTATCTTTCCCTTGCAGGCACCCGGCAGCGTCGCGGGATGTTTATCGATGCCGTCAACGCTTCCCACGACAATCTCAAAACCCTCCTCGCGGGCCGTCTTCTCGGTAAGGCCGGCTGAGCCTAAAACCAAACCGTCGATATAAGTGGAATAAATGGCGATCGTCCCCTTGTTTTCACGGATAACTTTTATCTGATAAAGATTGGCTCCCGCGATCCTGGCCTCAGCCGTCGCTGTTGACGCGAGCATGACAGAAATGGCTTTTCTGGTATAAAAATCTCTCTTGCAGGAACAATCCCCGATCGCGAAAATATCCGGATCAGTTGATGCCCGCATATACTCATCGGTCAAAATACCCTTGCAGGACCCTATCTCCAGCCCGGCGTCTACCGCCATTTTCACGTTCGGCCTTGAGCCTGCACCGAGAATAACGCCTTCCACCGAAATTTCTTTGCCATCGCTGAATCTCACTTTTTCGACTTTATCCCGGCCGATTATTTCCTCGACTCTCGTATTAGTTAAAACAGTGACGCCTTTTTCCTTTAAACGCTCCTCGGCCATCCGCGAAAATTCAATATCAAATGAATTCGCGAGTAAATGAGGCAGCATCTCCACCAAAGTGACATTTACCCCTTTTAATTTAGACAGCTCATCAGCGAATTCAACCCCGATAAAACCTCCCCCGATAACTAAAACATTTTTACAGCGCTTGATCCGCTCTATAACGCTCTTTAAATACCCCATTTCTTTATTTATCGGGTAGACCCCCTGCTTATCTATGCCCTTGATAGGAAGTATTAACGGCGTTGATCCGACTGCCAAAACTAATTTTTCATAAGAATAGCTGTTTTTACTCTCTGTCTCTATTATTTTTTCTTTTCTGTCCAATCTCAAGGCCTTGTCAACGACTATATCGACATTATTCTTCTCCAGGGAAACCATCCCTAATTTATTCTCATCTGGATTATTGAGGCTGACGAACATATAGGGAATCCCGCAGGGTATAACCCCGTCCGCTATATCTTTCATCACCATGATGCTCTTTTCAGGGTAATATTTTCTCGCGGTCGCGGCGCACACCACTCCGGCCGGGCCGGCGCCGATAATTAATATATCTGCCTTTTTATTCATAAAGTCTCCTCTTCTGTAAACAAACTTAACATTACGCAAATGCCATGAATTACTTTTATGCCGTTATCATTACAAAATCGTATGGCAGCCTGGCTTTCCGCGCCCGGTTGAAGCCATACCCGCCTTATACCTTTCTGAAAACATTCTTTCAAAATCTTTTCCGTAACTATAGACGGCGTGACTATATTAACCACATCCACGCTATACGGGATATCGCTTATGGTCCTATAGCAAATCCGACCCTTTATCTCGCTTAAATGAGGATTAACGGGAAAAACCTCATATCCCTTTTTCAGCAAATCAACTAAAATCTTATAGGCGTATTTGGTCTCATCCCTGAACGAACCCACTACCGCGAATCTTTTTTGTCTTAAAAAATCTTTAACTAAATCTTCCATTTGATTATTCCGAGATTTTTTCTCCGGAACCATGACCGCTGGCTGAATTAAAAATCTCTTCCACCTTTATTTTAAGCGCTCCTTTAGCTGGATATTTTTCCCCTATCGATTTCATCCATTTCTTAGCCTCTTCGTATATCGGCCCTGAGTTTAGATAACCGCACCCGCCCTTGATCTGATAAGACTCTTTCCCTCTCCTGATCAAAATGGCGACCGCGGAATTCTCAATAATATTCGAGAAAGTTTTTTTCATATAATTATCAACTATTATTATGGTTTCGTCATCAAGGAGATACTTGGCCCCCACACTGCAGACATTGGGCATGCCGGCGCTTGACGATGTGGCAAGCTGATGAACGGGTTCTTTTTCAAAAATCTCTTTTACTCTTTCAGGCATCTTCATATCAGAAACCCTCCCGCTGTCGATTCCCTGTATTTCTCATTCAGAAACATCCGCCAGGACCTGTTTATACAACCGCGTAAAGTCTTTTTTATATTCCGGGAATGCCTGAACCATGGGCTCTCCCTTGGAATAGGCCATGGCTATTTCTTTTTTAAATGGTATTCTCATTAGCACGGGGATATCTTCCCGCTCGCAATATTCCTCGGTTTTATTATTTCCTAAATCCGAACGGTTAATTACCACGCCAAAAGGGATTTTCAGTTTTCTTAATACCTCGACCGCCAAAATCAGGTCATTTAAACCAAAAGGCGTGGGCTCTGTGACCAATACGCAGAAATCACTGCCTTTGACTGAGGCTACGACCGGACAGGAAGTCCCGGGCGGGGCATCGATAATAACGGTTTTTTTGGGATCAATATGCTCTTTAACCTGGCGGATAAGCGGCGGGGACATTGCCTCGCCTATATTAAGCCTGCCATGGACAAATTCCATCTTTCCGCGATTACCTGACTCCACTACGCCGATTTCCCTGTTTACTTCTTTAATCGCCTTTTCCGGGCAAAGGGCGCCGCAGGCGCCGCAGCCATGGCACAGGTGCGCGAATACCAGGGTATTGCCTTTTTTTCCATCCTGGCCGGGCAGTACCGCTATCGCGTTATAAACGCAAACCTCGGCGCATTTACCGCAGTAAACACATTTTGAATCGTCAATCTCAGGAACGGGTATAAAAGCCTTCTCCTGTCTATTAATTTTCGGTTTAAGAAAAATATGGGCGTTAGGCTCCTCCACGTCACAATCAAGAAACTGGACATTATCTATAGATAAAGCCAGATTAACCGCGATAGTGGTTTTTCCTGTCCCGCCTTTTCCGCTCGCGACCGAAATAATCATATGATCCGCCTATAAGCGATTAAAACTTCCTGAAATCTACTTTTATGTTCTTTTATCCCGAATCCTTTTTTTAGTAGATAAATTTCGATATCGGATAACATGGTCTTGCTCACCTCGTGAACCCTTCCTTCAAGGGCGTGTATTTTATCCAGCATCTCCAGGCCTTCCCTGGTAAAATCACTTATGACAATCTTTCCCTCAAAAGAAAGCACGCGTATAAACTCATCGATAACCTTATAAGGATTTATAAGATGATGCAGTATATTAACCGCGAAAATAACATCAAAACTTTTATCCTCAAAACTTAGATTTTCCCCGTTTTCGATGCGGAAAATAACCTTTTTTTCCAGCCCGAAATATCTAAGATTGAGCTTGGCAAACGCCTGCTCTGTCTCAGAGATATCAAATGTGGTAAAATCATATCCTGCCCTCGCCAAGCTGAGCGCGAAATGACCTTTGCCGGTCCCTGCCTCCAATATGTCACCGTAAACAGGCTGGGCCTTCTCAATAATGAAATCTCTTTCCTTGTCTATATCAAAACCAAAGCTTTTATATAAAGCCTTACGCTCTAAATATAGCTTATGGTTCTCCAATACTTCTTTGTCCAAGGTAAACTTTTACTCCCTTACCATTTTCGCCCCGCATTTAGGGCAGTTTATTGAAGCGCAAGGCATGCCTGCCTGATGAGGGACTTTTGTCCCGCAAGCGGGGCATACGCAATTCCCTCCCGGACCGGCTCCAAAACGATTCCCTCCGCCTCCTCCCATACCTCTTCCCGTTCCTGGGCCTGTTCCGTCTCTTCCCGGCATGATAACCTCCTTTTTCGGACGCCGCGATATCTCATTATTATTTATTTGCCCCCGGCATCCCGAATTTTGAACCCACACTTGGTTTCTGTGTTGATTTAAATCCGCCTTTTTTATACATCGCTATAGCCTCTTTAACAGTGCCCGACGCGCCGGTAAAAATTTCTATCCCGGCCGCCTGTAATGTCTGAAAGGCGTTTGGCCCCACATTTCCTGTAAGAACGGCTCTGATCTGCTTGGAAGCGACTAACTGGGCGGATTGAATACCGGCTCCCCCCATTGACTCAAGATTAGGGTTTTGAACAGCCTCGAATTTCAAGGTCTCGGTATCCGCTATAATAAAATACTGACACCTGCCAAAACGCCCGTCTACCTTGGAATCCAGGCTATTGCCTTCTGAAGTAACGCATATCTTCATGATTTAAAACCTCCTTAATGATCGCAATCCTCTTTATGTGGATGGTCGCATTCTGTTTTCTCTATGCCATAACCTTTGCCCGCGCCCGGTTTACAAAGGCTTTCCCCGCCTTTTAAAGCGCCTTTTCTCATCTGCTCAATAACAGCATCTATTTCTCCGCTTATGCCGACAATCGTCTTGATGCCGAAATCCTCAAAAAATGATACCGCCCGCATGCCCATCCCGCCGGCGACTATATACTCCGCGCCTTTTTCATGCAGGAATTGCGGGATAGCCCCGGGCTGATGCCCTGGATTCGCGACCTCGGACCTCTTTATGACTTTACCGTTCTCAATATCAATAAGAGTAAACGACGGGCACCTGCCAAAATGGGCTGATACAAATCTTCCGTCTGTGGATATAGCCACGCGCATAACCTCTCCTTTAATTAAATGTGATGAGGAATAGAGCGCACTCTATCCCCCATCACATTTTTGATTACTCATCCTTGCTTTTCTGGGCTTGAACTTTCTCCAAAGTTTTTATGCGGTTTTGGATATCTTTGAGTTCTTCCCTTAAAGCATCGGCCTCGCTTTTTAAGATGTCCGCCTCTTGCTTCGGAGTTATCTCAGCCTCATAAGGATACACGGGATAGCCGTAACCCATCGCCCAATAACGGTTTCCCCGGCCTCTGCCGCCGCCTCGGCCAAAGCCCCCTCTCCCTCTTCCGAAATAACCTCTGCCTGAAATCGGATTCGCGTAACCGGGCATGCCATAACCGGCGCAATAGCCGGCCGCCCTCCCTGTCATCGGACCCAATCCCATTGGTCCAGTTCCATCTCCTCTTGGCATACTAAACACCCCCTTTCTTGATATTATTTCAACTTAAGTGATTTCAAACACAAAAACCAATCAAGGCACTTAATGCCTTCTTTTTGCGCGTTATCAACCCTGTCCTTTGCCGCGCCGCAGCTCCCCGGAGGCGGGACAATGACGTCATCGCCAGGCTGCCAGTCCGCCGGGGTAGCGATCTTATGCGTATCGGCGGTCTGCATGGCGATAAGCGCGCGCTTGATCTCCTGGAAATTCCTTCCAAGCGACGCCGGATAAAAGATAATCGCCCTTACCTTGGCCTCGGGGTCCATGAAGAACGTGGCGCGAACAGGGCTTATGTCGCTTGCCGCGGACTGGACCATGCCGTATTTATTCGCGACGTCCATTTTAACATCCGCGATGACCGGAAAATTCACTTCGACATTCTTCATGCCTTTGAACTCAATCTTTTCCTTGATCGTCCTCAGCCACGCGATATGACTGTAATGGCTATCGATCGACAGGCCTATGAGTTTGCAATTCAAGGCCTCAAACTCCTTCCCCATGGAAGCGAATGTCATAAATTCAGTCGTACACACGGGTGTGAAATCCGCTGGATGGCTAAATAAAATAACCCACTTACCCTTATAATCATCCGGAAACTTAATCTTCCCCTGCGTGGTATCAGCCTCAAACGCCGGCGCCTTTTCCCCGATGAGCGGCATTCTATTCGCGACTCCTGTATTATTTTCCATTTACTGTCCTCCTTTCTTGTTAATGAAAATCATTTTCATTTATGGTTAAAAAAATATAGCGGTTATTTCCTGCCGCCACATTCCTCGCACACACCGTAAAACTGTATAAGGTGATTGGTGATCTTAAATTTGTATTTCTGCCCCAGCCCCTTTTCAGTCTGATTAAGCAATTCAACCTCATCATCTATAAAATCAGTATAGTCAATCACCTTATTGCATTGAGTACAGACTAAATGATGGTGATGGTGCACCCCTTTAGGCCCTTCGGCAAACTCATACCGCGACCTGCCATCTCCGAAATCAAGCTTATGGACCATCCCCAGGCTTGATAATACATCCAGGGTACGGTATACGGTAGTCAAACCCACGCCCGGATGCCTATGGTGGATCTTCATGTATATGTCTTCGGCGCTAAGATGGCCCTCGGACTTGGACAAAACGTCAAGGATGGCCTCTCTCCCCAGGGTAAGCCTATACCCGCAATCCCTGAACTTCCCGTGCCACCAGCCCTGCCCCCTGCATCTGCCTCTTGGCATATAACTCCTTAACGAAAATGATTTCCATTTCTAAGTATACAGCGCGGAGGCATTCTTGTCAAGTTTTTTTATTATATTTCTGCGAGCTTCGTTCTTTTCCCGGCTATCGCGGCCGCCGCCACCATTATCCCCCATATCAGGAAAATCGCCAGGGTCATCGGGATACCCACCTTCATCATTTCCGGCAGAACTTCGGAAAGGCCGGCTGTTAAAAAAGGCGGATAAAGGACAACTTCTTTGTGAGCTATATGCTCGACCGCCAGCATTACCACCCCTCCCCACAGCATTGAATTTAACCAGTTGATATGATATTTCTCCGGAATTTTCTTCCCTATAACCGTTGTCACTATAGCCGCCGCGGTTGGAACAGCAAAACAAGCCATAAATTACCTCCTTTTTAAGTTTGAGATTAAAAGCGAAATCCCCCAGGTTATAAATACGGGCGCCAGCATCACGATCCCCAAAGCCGCGCTATTCCCAATCATCCCATCTGTTGTCTTCTCCAGAAACGCGCCTCCTTCATACCCTAATATATGATCCACAAGGATCATGACCGCCGCTCCCCAGAGCATCAAAGCCAGAAAACCCAGCTTATAATCCCTGGGCAGAACAAATTTGCCCAAAGTCGCGCCCGCCGCCGCGATAGAAGTCGTTACTAACCACATGCCTGCCTCCTTTCCTTTTTAATTAAAAATCAACCTGCCCCCTGATGCCAACTATAGTTATTGAGGATTTCCCGTTGGCCGCGTCATCCCCGTAAGGATTCCATATGAACTGAACATCCGGAGACAATGTCAGATGCTCATTAAACGCGTAATTATAATACGCCTCAAGATGCCCTTCGTTTTCGGCCTTCAGATCAGCGCCGGCCTTTTTATATTCATCTGAAGGTATCACCTGGCCTATGGCCAAACCAATGGTATCGTTTGCCCTATCCCACAAACCGCCCTTTAACCGCGCGCCTAAACTCCATGCCTGTTCCAAAGAAAACGCCTGGCCGTTCAAAAAGACGTCCGGGTCCTGCCAGCCGTACCTCAAAAATCCTCCCAGGTTATCCGTAAATTCCTGGTCAAGGCTTATGCCGAATCCGTACGCGCTGTTTTGCGTGTTATTAAGATCATTCCACTTCGCGTGGTCATTATCGTTCCGCCACCCTATTAACCTATAATTCCCGTTTCTGGAAAAAATACCCGGTTTGAAATTAAGCTGGCCCGCCAGAAAACACTCATCACCCATATCTTCCCAGTCGGTATCCGCGTCCATGACCAGTAACGCGGCGTCAAAATAATCTTTTGGATTAAACGCGGCCATGAAACCGGCCGTGTTATCAGGAAACTCCATAACGGGAGAATTCCTGAAAATTCTGCCGAGGAACTGCGTAGTCTCGTCATTCGCGTATTCGTTCGTGTCCACCAGCGCGGTCCCGTCGATCTTCCCCGCCATCACTGACAGAGGAAACGACTTAAAACTATGCTCATAATATATCTCCGTTATCAGCGCGGAATTATCCGTGTCATTTGAATCCCTGTTTACATTACTGAACACCTGAAGCTCATCCTCAACTCCGGCGCCGTCTCCGGGCTCAAGATGCGCGAAGACCCTTCCGCAATCCTCTATCTTTTTCTCTATGCCTATATCAACGGAATAAGAAGCGTCCACGCCGTCTTCGCCTTTTTGAGAAAGCGTATCTCCGTTAGCGTTATTGGTCCCCTGCGCCACAAATGTCGCGGCTGAAGTTATCTCAAGGCCCCCGGCTATCCGCGCGGGCTCTCCGGGAGTCTGTTTAAGTTTTTCCTCAAGCAGTGACAGCTTTGTCTCGTATTCCCGGATTTGCCGCTCTTGAGCCTGCGCTGTCTGTCTTTGGGTAACAATATAGTCGTCCTGCTGGGCGACTTTCCTCTCCAACGCCTCTAACCGCGCCTTAAGCCGCGCTATCTCATCTTTAAGAGAATCTTCTTCGGCAAACAGCCCCGATGTCCCGAAACAACCGATCATAATCAAAAGAATCGTAAATCTGCGTAACATTTTCACTCCTTTCTATGCTACTATTATTATTTTCGTGCTACTAATGGATAAAAAAATAATACGGCCTAAATATCTTTCCCTGTGGTCGACATGCTCAATGTGCCGTGCTTCACCCCCTTTACCGATTTCAGGCTGTCGGCTAATTTTTGAGCTTCCTTAGGCGACCCTTTAACCGCTATGATCTCCAAACAATTGTTATGATCCAAATGAACATGCTGGGAAGAAATTATCATCCCGCCGTACTCATGCTGAATATCCATAAGTTTGTTGACCAGCTCTCTCTTATGGTGGTCATAGATAAGGGTAATGGCTCCCGCGACCTCCTGCCCGCTCTGCCACTCTTTCCGCACAAGCTCCTGGCGGATCAAATCCCTGAACGCCTCGGAACGGCAAGTATAATTCTTGTCTTTTGTCAGGCGGTCAAACCTTCCCAGCAGATCCTGGTCTAAAGATACCCCGAAGCGCGCTAATTTTCCCATTGTCTCTCCTGTGCTACGAATATTAGAATAGTAATACTAATAAACTATTTTGTCAAGAAAAATATCAGCGTATGATTTCCGCTTTGTCTTACTTATCTTACAGTTTCTTAAGCAACTCTCTCGCTACCTTCTTGCCCGCGAGAAGCATGCCTCCGAATATTGGCCCCATGCGCGGGCCTCCGAATACCGCGTTCGCGCACATCCCGCAGGCATAAAGCCCGGGACATATTTCTTTGGAATTCTTTACTATAGCATCCTCTCCTGCCTCTGCCCACATTGATTGCTCGCCCATTATCTTCCCGGTCTTTGTATTAAGCTTAATCCCTGATTTCCGCTCCACAACCCGCGCGACTTCCGCGGGATGCCCGGTAGCGTCAACCACGAATTTCGCCCTCATGGTAATCGGGTCAACGTGCAGGTTCGCTATTTCAACGGCGGTCCAATTCAAAACCAGGCCGCAAATACGCCGAGACCTTATCATCACGTCTTCAACGCTTAAAAGGTTAAAGATCTTTAAACCCGCATGCGCGCTCTCTGAACATATTGTCGATACGCTATCTATCGAATCCGCGAGGTAATAACCATCCTCATATTTTCTGCTTTTGACTCCAAACTCATCCAGGATCTTCTTTGCTTCTTCCTGGACCACAATCTCATTGAACATTATCCCGCCGCCCCACATGCCTCCGCCTACGGAAAGCTTGCGCTCAAATAAAACCACCTTTTTCCCCGCCTTAGCCAGATAGTATCCGCAGACCATGCCGCTGGGACCGGCCCCCGCTATCGCCACGTCCACATCAAGCGCGTCAATCAATTTCCTGTTATAGGATTCAATTATGGCCTTAGAAATCTTAACCTCATCCAATCGCATGCCATCCTCCTTCTGTTTTACCCCTCGTTTCATCATTAAAATAAAAAACCCTCACGCCAACCGCATGAGGGTGTCAAATCAGGCCTCCTTTCCCTCCGCTGGCATTATCCAGATCAGGTTATAAGGGTAATCCGCTTGCTTCACGGAACTCTCAGGCCGCTATACGACCTCCCCGTTTTTTATGAAATTATTCTAAACTATCTCCATGTCTCAGTCAAGTTTTTAAACGTCTCATATCCATCTATTTCTTATCTATTTTAACATGCTGTTTTTTCTATTAACAAATCCCTATTTTATTAATAAATGAAAGAAATTAGAGCTTTTTGCCTATCTGAATCCGAAAATCATATAGTTTACTGGAGTTCCTGATCGACCCACCGCTATTCAACCAAAATCTTCACTATTTCCTGTTCTCCGATAGACTCAAGATTAACCAATATCTTTTTCTGCCATTTCTGAGGCATAGAGTTAAATATAGATTTCACTATTCGCGCTTCTTTTTTATTAAAAAGGGCTTTGAGAATTTCTATGGCTGTATTTTTATCTTTTAAAGCCTTATCCTCTTTTAACCTCCTACTAAAAATTATCAATTTATGTAAGGCAAAATTTGCGGGATGAGGCATACTAATGTAAAAATCTTCTACTTTTACGCGAATAACATTATCTGTCAAGAAACTCAAAAATCTTAAAGACGTAGCATTCATCCCTAATTGCGGAAGTTTATACGGCTTGTCGCTTCCTTTGCCTTTTTCCGGAACTAAAAACTCTAATATAAGATCAGGATGATCCAGCTTTATATAACCCTTGCTGCCTTTAAAGTTTATTACAAAACCAAGGTCTTTTAGTAATTTCGGTATATCTACTTCATTTTTTATTCTCATAGGAATCGGCACAAAAAAATCTATATCTCTTGTCCTAATAGTAGCTATATCTATATAAGAAATATTTTCAAAATAGTCTTTATAAAAATAAAGACACCAACTGCCTATTAAAATAAGGCCGTCTAAGATACCGACTTTATTGAAACGCCTTAAGACCTCAAGGCATAATTTATATTGATTCTTTTCCACGAAGAGTCCCTTTTAAAAACTTGACCTGCTTTTTAACCTGTGACAGTAATTTTCTATACTTAGCTCTTAAGACTTTTGCTTCTTTATATTTATTTCTTTCGGCTTCTGAAATTTTTCCTTTGTAGGCATATTTCACCTTTTTGCCGACTCGCTGCGCTAAATAACAATAACTATGCCCTCTTATTTTTTTTTCAGCAATACAACCTTTGGGCAATCTATCCAACGCTCTTTCGTATTCTTTTTTCATGCGCAAGGAATTTTCAAGCTCTTCTTTCAATACGCCTTTTATTACGCCCATTTTAACCTCCTCTTATTACCTAACATACTACTACATAGTATGCCTTGTTAGGTAATAAATGTCAAGAAATATATTAACCAACAAAAGTGTCATATGTGAGCTTTGTTGGTTAATATATGAGGCCCTAACTCTTTGACGCATCGAAAGATAAAAAATGCCATGATTGAGTTTTGTCAATCATGGCATTTCGCCTCTCTTTTTGAATTAAGAGAGTTTAATTACTGGGGTCGCTCCCTTATTGCCCCTGGGCGAACCCAGATTCAATCTACAGGTATCTACTATAGCCAAAATACCTTTGTAAGCAACGAAATTCGGCCTTTCCCATAGGCCTCGCCCAAGTGAAAATGTCCGCCCTTGCGAGGCGGACATTTTTTGATGCTTGCTAATACAGGCTATCTTCTTACTAAAACTCTCTTGATGCACAGTTCAACGAAGAAGAACGGAATTCTATTTTTTTAATATTCAACTTGTCTTTCAATAGTTCATAGAATACCGTACAGAACCATTCGCAAGTAGAGGGACCTTTGCTCACAGCTACTCTGCTTTCAGGATACGATTTTACCAGCTCATGGTTGAGAGCTTTTGCAGGCGTCCCAAATCTATTCGTTGTACCTTTCATCCCTGTCTTCTCATATCCTTGCAAAACTAAATCAAGCAAGGGATCGCCTTCTTGAAAAATCGTTGCATGCATGAAGTTATCGGCTACTGCCCATGCTAATTTTTGTGCCTCTTTTACCGGGTAGGCATAATTATGTTTATTTAACTCTCCCTCAATTTCAATCGTTAGCAATCCCGAATGTCCATGAAGATAGCTTGCCTCTCCCGGATAATTCATAAATCTGTGCGCATACTGAAAATCAAGTTTTACTATTGATCTGTACTTTTCGTTTGACATAATAATCCTCCTTTTAGTTTGTCGCATATTCTTTTTTTATGTCCATTGCTTTACGCGTAAATCACTGAAATGCTTTCTAATCAACCACCTCCTTTCGTAACTATTCTTAAATCGTAATTTATACTACTTACAGGTTAAAAAAATTTACCTCTTACATGAATCGCAGAGGCCTTCCAATACTACCTTCTTGCCGGTCACAGTAAATCTGCTCTTGATCTCCTTGGGAATTTCTAATGCATCGAATCCTGTGTTGCAAAAATCGATGATTTTATTGCATTTAAGGCATTGAAAATGGTGATGACTGTCCAGGTCCGTATCAAAGCGCTTGGGCCGACCATGCCCCTCCACTACCTTTAAAAGCCCCATATCTACAAAAGACAAAAGAGTCCTGCTGACAGTGTCAAAAGATATGTTAGGGATCTTTTTTCTTACTCTCTGGAAGACAATGTCCGCGGTCGGATGCCCCTTATCGTTTACCAGGGCATCAAAAATAATCGTGCGCTGAGGAGTTATCTTAAGATTGGCTTCCCTGCACTTATTACGTAATACTTCTCCTGCATCTAAGCTTTGCTTGTTCATGTTTAGTACTATATAGGAATAATTCTTATTTGTCAAGAATTATTTTTCTTTGTCCTCGCATTTATTACACAGCGAGGGGCTCTTAACAGATGGGCGTATGCCAAATAACTTGGAGGCAACAATTCTATACAAAAATCCTTCTAGCGGGACTTTGCACTTTCGGCATTTTCTAGCCATGGCTTACTTCTTTCAAGGCGTCTAAAGCAGCTTGATAATCAGGCGGAGAACTCAGCTCCTTGACTATCTGAATGTATCTGACAATATCCTCTTTATCAATAATAAATATCGCTCGCGCCAAAAGCCTCAGTTCTTTAATAAGTACTCCATAATTAATGCCGAAATCGGCGTCTTTATGGTCTGACAGGGTCTTGACTTTTTTAATATCAAACTGCCCGCAAAACCGTTTCTGCGCAAAGGGCAGATCCATACTTATAAATATTATAACTATGTCTTTATATAAACTGGCAGCATCATCATTAAAACGCTTGATCTCCAAATCGCAAACAGGAGTATCAAGCGACGGGACTGAGGCAATAAGCTTGACCTTGCCCTTAAAATCAACCAGGCCTTTTTCCGTAAGATCATGAGCAAGCGCCTTAAAGCCTGGCGCCTTATCTTGGACCCTGACTTCATTTCCCGACAAAGTAACCGGATCACCTTTGAGCGTAACGATATCTTTTCTTTCCATAAAACCCCTTTCCTTACATGCCATGCCAATCTCTGTCTTTAGCCTCTTTGGCCGCTTTCACGGCCGGACTATGAAAATATCAGAACATCGCGGCTATCCCGAATAATCCTGATATTGAATGATCGGTGTCCACTATGGGGCTATCCTTTATCTCGTCGCCGAATAATTCATACTCTGCCCTCATTACCAAGATCCAGTTTTTAGATATACCCAGATCCAACCCCAGCCCCGCGGTATAGTTAACTGCGGAGCCGGGACAGTATTCAGGCCTTGAGGCCGCAGCCTCGGAAGGCTTTACGCCGTAGTAATAATCCGCCAAGTCGCTGCTCTGCCATTTAAGGCCGATACCCGATGTCAAATTGAAAAACTTGCGCCTATACGAATGCCCCAAGCCCGCGGCGAGCTCCTGCCCGTTGCTTTTACCCAGGATATCTGTCCCGGCGCTTAACGATATATGCACATCCTTTAGAAAAGATATCTTCTGTTTCATTTTAATTCCGCCATCCAGTGAATAATCCCTGTCTTCCATGCCGTTAAGAAAATGGCCTTCGTCTGAATCATACCCCATAAGCCTGGGCTCAAGAAATAAATCCAGCCTCCTTGCCATATCTTCATCAATTACATAGCCCAAGCTTTTGCCGGATATGAAAAACTTTTTATACCGTAAATTCAGGATAGGAGTAGGTATTGGATCCTTATCTATATCCTTGTACACGTCCGAACTTACAATGACCCCCGCGCCGACAACATTCGGTGAATCCTTGTCTTCTTCCGCTGAAACCATTGGCGCCTGCAGGAAGAATAAAAATATAAAATAGAATAAAAGCATGCTTTTAAACATTATAACCTATATGGTTGTTAGGAGAATAGCTGGGGTCCCGCTCCGGTTAGCCTAGGAGGAACCTCTCACTATATATAGGTATGTATTATAGCGAATTTATAGCCCTTAACAAGTAAATTCGCGCTTCTTGAGAGGTAATTTCCTCACCAAATTTGTCCGAAATGTCCGGTCTTTTTTGACTGGAAATGACGTAACTCTTTAAGAGATTAGGAGATAGGTTTGTTCACCTCTCTTTGTCCGGACATGGGGTAAACCATCAACTAAAAAACAAAAACTTATAACCCGCTTGTCCTACAACCTTGTCTCATAATGTCCTATAACCATGTCCTATAATGTCCTATATTTTTGACACGGTTGATGATAAAACGTAATAAGCTCCTTTTAACTCACCTTTCTTCAGAAGAAGTCCTTTTTTGACTAGTGAAACTAAGTCTCTCGTTGCAGTCCGGCGAATACTTTCGCACAACCTCTGGCACTGTTCGTTGTTAATCTGTTCATTAACAACAAGATATCTGATAATCTTTTTTTGCCGTAAGTTCAGATTGTATTCTGCCAATGCCTTGACAATCTTTTCTGATACGATAATTTTTTTGCCTTTATCTTGTATTTCTTCCATTTGAGAGCGCAGGCCTTCTACGAAATAACCAAGCCATGCCGTCATATTCATATTATTGTTTCTGACAGACTGAATCGCCTGATAATAGCTCGGACGGTCTTTGTCGTAATGCTCTGAAATAGTAAAGAGCCGTTTGAAGTCATATCCAGTCTTGTAGAGAATGAGTGTCGAGAGAAGCCGGGCCGTCCTACCATTGCCATCAATAAACGGATGAATATGCACAAATTGAAATTGAGCGATACCAGCCACAAGGATAGGCGATATATCCTCGGCTTTATTTATCCATTCCGTAAGCTCCCGCATGAGATGCGGAACTTCTAAGGATGCAGGCGGAGTATAAACAACTTCACGCGTCCTGGAATTGACAACATAGTTTTGTATTCTTCTATAGCTACCAGGATCTGCATTTTCGCCACGGACATCTTTAACGAGAATCTTATGAAGCTCCCGGATAACGCCTTCTGAAAGAGGATCATCCTTACCGAGATACTTTGAAATAAAATCCATCGCTTTCTTGTAATTCAGAAGCTCTTTTTTATCATCATGGCTGACGCCTTTAACTTTTTTGCCTTCCAAGATACTCCTAGCCTGTTTAAGGCTTAAGGCTGTACCTTCAATGTGCGTAGAATGATGCGATTCAAGAATAAGCACCTTTTTCTGTATATCAACGAGCCAGTCATCTTTGAGTTTTACCGCATCCAAAAACCCCCTGACGCGTTCTATCTCTACGAGCGCTTTATTAATTTTTGGAGTTATTGTGTATTTTGGGTTAAGCATAGGATTGTAGATTTTCTTCTGTTTGCGTTAAATCCATTATATCTTTGCACAAAGCGCGCGACTTCATTTCTTTTTTCAAGTAATCGATTATAAACCCATCAATACGCTTCCAGATATAAGAAATAAATCTTACTGGCTTCAGATTACCATGTTTATCACGATAATCAAGGTCATAACTTTCAATTTTATTATAGACTATTAAAATGGTTTCTTCAAGTAAATCCTCTCTAAAGCGCTGGATAAATTCTGGGAATACCACCTTGCGGATTCTGAAGATTAGAAAGCTTATATGACGCAGGACAAGCTCATCCTTACTTTTCTTCGAACCATTTTGAGCCTTATAAATTAGGCGCCTTTCTTCGGATAAAGAAATCCTTGGATACCTTTGAATGATAGGCTTATAAGTATTCCACATATTTTTTCAATTTCCTCCCCAATGGATATATAATAATGTCTCTTATGGATGTACATATTGGACAATGCATTCTTTTAATCAAGGAGTAATTAATATGTCGAAATACTGGGAATTTACTCAAAAAAATGTATTCAACGAACTATTATCTTTACTAGGCAGGATAACACAAGAGAACTTAACTCATCAAATCGAATACCTAAAGGTTGAGAACGAAATATTGCGTAAGCGTGTCGGTAGAAGCATACGGCCAACACCTGTTGAAAGAAATAAACTTCTAAAATTCGGAGCTCCTCTTGGAAAAGATATAAAAAACATAATCTCTATCGTAACATATGAAACTTTCTTGCTTTGGGTTAGAAGATATAAACGGAAAAAGAATCCTGATAAGACCAAAAAACGCGGTAGACCTAAAACCCTACTAGAAATCCAACAATTAGTAGTAAGGCTGGCTAAAGAAAATAACTGGGGCTATATAAGGATTTTAGGTGAGTTAAATAAGCTGGGAGTTAAGCGCTTGTCAAAAAGTAACATAAAAAACATCTTAAAAGAAAATGGCATAGATCCCATTCCTAAAAGAGCGGAAGATAGTTGGGATAATTTTATCAAAAGGCATTTCCAGACGCTTTGGGCGTGTGATTTCTTCACCAAGCAAGTCATTACTGCGCTAGGACCACGACTGTTTTTTGTTTTATTCTTTATAAATATAAAAACTAGGAGAGTTTACATTGCGGGAACCACCCAATTCCCTAAACAAGAATGGGTAAATAAGCAGGCTAAAAACATGCTTCCTCTCCTTGCTAGCAATAAAAACGATAAAAGCCTGCTAATCCGTGACAGAGATAAGAAATTCTCAAAAGAATTCGATGAGCTATTTAAAGATTTCGGATTTAACGTGCAGAAAACTCCTTTCATGTCACCGAA
Organism: Candidatus Omnitrophota bacterium; assembly: GCA_041648935.1. Lineage (GTDB taxonomy): Bacteria > Omnitrophota > Gorgyraeia > Gorgyraeales > Gorgyraeaceae > JBAZOA01. The sequence continues at coordinate 28,057 of JBAZOA010000002.1, forward strand.
TATGAATTCCTATGCTGAAAGCTGGGTAGGTACGATTAAGCGCGAGTGCCTGAATCATTTTATTGTCTTCGGTGAACGACATCTAAGATATCTAATAAGCGAATATGTAGCGCATTATAATACAACCAGGCCTCACTCCTCTATGGGCAATATGCCACTGGAATTAAGTTTAACTAAAAATACAGGAAAAATTAAATGCCGAACAAAACTAGGAGGAATAATCAAAAATTATTACCGGAGATAATAAAACAGCATAAATAAACGAAGAGGAAATTTTGTAAGCTGGGCTTTTGTCTTGATAGCCGGAAAATTGTGTTTTAACAGCCATCTAAAGCTATCTAACAAATCTAGAGCAGAAAAATTTAACTTACTGCTTTAGAAAATATCTATTTCCTTAATATTTAAAGAGCGTGTATAATTTTTGCACCGGCCGTTTCTCCGTCGGAGACGTGTCCTAACTCGTTGTGCCATATAGAGATAGGAGATGTTGGGGTGGGTGACGGGATTTGAACCCGCGACATCTTGCGCCACAGGCAAGCGCTCTAGCCAAGCTGAGCTACACCCACCACAATCAAGACTTGTCAAAAATAAGACTTGCCAAATTACCCTGAAGATCGCGTATCTTCAGTTTATTTTCCTTAAAATCAAAGCCCAGGATAAAACCGGCGATCAATGACTTGCCCAGTCTCTCCGGAGGCTCTTTATTCAATACTATATCATCAAGCCGAAAAAAACAATCGGCCTTGAGATTGCTATTGAAAAACTGCAGCTTGGCGTCAAAAAAGAGTTTGCCGTTTGCCACGGTTGTCTTTATATACCTGGGACACAATGGCCCAAGGGTGTCAATGCCTATGGATTCGGCCCTGCACTTCGCCTTTACCCTGCCGCCCCTGGATACCTGACCGTTTATCTGTAGCGGGGACAACGCGTCCGGATTTTTATTTTTAATAAAACCCGCTACCTTGAATGATATCGGGTTTTTCGCTGAAAAATAAAAATTAGGGTTTTTCATTACCCCTTTTATGTCCGTGAACTCCAGCCTTTCGTCATTCCCGAGGTCATACACCAAGACCCCTCCGATCACATCTATCCTCGAAAAATAAAATGACTTCTTTGGGCCGGAAGGAGATGCCGCGCCGGTACTGTTTTTTAAAAAATCATTCACGTTGACCCCGGCTTTATTCAGCCGCACGACGGGATTCATTATCCTTATGCTTGAAAACACAAACGTGTCTTTCAGTAAAAATGACGCCGGGCTGGGATAGACGCATATCTTCGCTATGTCTACGGTGTCGTTTATCTTTATTTCTTTAAGCTCGAGGCGTAACGGGAACCTCAAGGCTATGTGGCCCACCGAGACCTTGGCGTTAAAATTATTCTCCAGGTACTTGGCCGCGAACGACTTGAACGCGTTGGCGGCGTAATTATAACCGAATAACACCGACCCGGCCACCAGGCCTATTACCAAAACATACCAGATTTTCCTGACAAGATTCCGCATAAATCCTTATTTGGAAAGAAAGGACCTCTCTTATTTAACTTAGGTAAATTATATACATAATACCTAGTTATAGCAAGGATATTTTAAACTTAGAGAGGCTGTTTCCTCGCTAAATTTATCCAAAATGTCCGGTCTTTTTTGGCTGGGATTTTTTTAACTATTTGAGGTGCCAAAAGATATGATTGTCTATTTATTTAGACCCTGACATAGATAGCCATCGTACAGAACATTGTCTACCAAAAAACTCCGTGAAATAGCTATATACTTGAGTCTATCTGAGGAGTAAGTATTACTGTCTTTTGGATGCCGCTTTTATATAATTCATATCTTTCAGCAAATTTTAGCATGCCATCTATTGCTTTAATATTTCCAACTTGCCCTCTATTTGTCCCTATAACATCTAAAAATGCACAAGCAATTAAAAATGGCATAATCTTCTTCTCTTCCTTAACTTTATATCTTTTTATGAAATCCGCGACTATCCCTGGCTTAACTTCGCTTTTAGATATTTCATAAATAATTCCATGCAATCTAATAACCTCTATAAGAATGTTTCTATCGATCAATTGATCTCCTAATTTACTATTTCTTTGCAGTATTTTCACTGACTCTTCTTCGTGAGCAGAATAAGATTTTAACTCTTTATCTTTATGCGCATTAAATACCTCAAATTTACCTATATCATGAAGTACTATAAAATTTTCAAAAAATATACGATTTTCTGAAGCGGATAAAATTGCCTTATATTTCTCTGGAATCTTTGCATTATCTTTTAAATTATTTAAAGTATCCAGCATTGCTTGAAGATGATTTATTAACAATGGACCTTCATTATGACTGCTTAAAGGCAGGTTTGGAATATTAAAATATTCCTGCATCTCTGGAGATAAATATGCTTTTATCAAATCAGTGATTTGTCTCAAGATCTCTCTTTCCGCATCTTTTTTAACGACTTGGACATGCGATTTCCATATTTGCGATAAAGATTCTTTCAACGCTTTACCATCTTCAAACTGGGCCATACTACCTAAAGTAAAAACCATATCGGGACTAACCATCTCTGTTAATATGCGATTTGAGTAATTTGCCAGATTTATATTTCTAACCATAAAAACCGGTCCCTCTTTTAGCTGTCCATGCGCTTTTACCCAATTATTTAAATTTCTCGCTTCTTCTTCGCTCAATGTCTTTAACGCCTCTATGTTTATATGCGCTAAAGTTACATACGCCTTAACCATCTTGCCTGGTTCTAACTGTTTCCATTTTAGATCAAAACCTGCTTCTTGGAATTTACGCTGTAATACACTGATATTTTCTGCGCCTTTTATTATTTCACCGGCAAGCACTATATTGCCATCACGTTTAAAACCCCATTCAATGCTAGTAAATTTGATAGTGTATGGACCCGCTTCTTGAATCGCCTGAAGAACTAACTCAAAGTTTATGGAGTCGAATTGCTCAGCAGAAAAAACCTGATCTTGAGATCTAAACATTGCCCCAACAGTAGCATGAGCATAATCAGCATTAATAAGCACCTTACTTTTAGTAATATCAGACACTTCCTGCCGCCATTTTTTGAATTGGTTATAAGCTGCTTTTGAAAAAGGATGTCCTGCCACAAAAGTTACACCATAATTAACACGAGCATTTTTTTCACTAAGCCCTGCCACTTCTTTTATATCCAATTCTAACAAATTGGCAATTTTTAATAACCGCGCTTCGTTTTGAATGGTTTCTTGACGTCCATGGCTATTGGCCAGAGGAAGCCTAAGATTATAGTTTGTTTTTACGCATTCTGAACCTTCTGGTAAGTCATCTATGGAGTTTAGGTTAGAAAAAACCGTAGAAGTACATAGAAAATAAATACTTATCAAGAAATAAACCATATTTAAATTATAAGCTTTTCTAATCTCCATAATAATCTTGGCAAAAAAATAGCCTTTTAGATTTATAGTTTAATATCATATAAAGTATATCATATTATATGTGTAATAGTCAAGTCAAAAAAGGAAATGCCTCCCGGTTGCTTTATATTAGAAAGGCATTTCCACGTCAAACCGTGGCGTCCCTGGCCTGATTCGAACAGGCGGCCACTTGCTTAGAAGGCAAGTGCTCTATCCAACTGAGCTACAGGGACACAGGTTCATGGTCCCTCGTGGCATATATGAAGTTTCATGGCCACTCGGGACCAAATTTTGTTCCACAGAATTTGGTCGGGGCGGCTGGACTCGAACCAGCGACCCCCTGCTCCCAAAGCAGGTGCTCTAGCCAACTGAGCCACGCCCCGGATCTGATCAGAGCGAGTAGAATTATACCATATACGGCTTAATGTTTCAAATCATTATATGATTGATTTTGGGGCTATATATCTTATATAATACTGCCATGCCCAAAATAAACAGATTCCAAAAGATCCTGGCCATATTGATAAGCGCCTACGTGATCTTCATGTCTCTATTGAACATATTCCTATGCGCAAAGTGCAAACCCATGTTCATGGAAAAACTTACCACGATCCTCAAAAGGAGAACGGAGATAGGCTCCGTCTCCTGCGGCATCCCGAACAGCATCATCATAAGAGAGGCCGTGATATACAACGTGACCAATCAGCACCCTCTTTATTATTTCAAGGAAATGAAGATAAGGCCGTCCATCCTGGCCCTGATATTCGAAAGAAAATTAAAATTCTACTGCGAGATCTTTCCTACCAAAAAATTCAAGGCGCACATCTACGCCACCGGAAATTACGACTTCAAGAAAAAAGGGCTCTTTCTGAAATTCCGCCTGAAGGACGTGCCTTACACCAAAGACCTGGGTCCCATCCACGGCTCCCTGAAATTATATAAAAAACCCGGCTTGAACGAAGACGATTATCCCACGGATAAGATGGAAATCTCCTTCACCTCCCCTAACATGCAGCTTACCGCGCTCGCGGATATCTTAAACGTGAACGGCAAGACAGAAATCAGGGGCAGGATGTACGCCCCTTTCATAAAAACAGACAAACTGCGATTTACCAACATAGAGTCTGACGCGGCCCTGATCCACGACAAGCTGTACTTCTATAATCTGTATTCCGATCTCTACAGGGGGGCCCTGCGCCTTGACGGCTATGTCGACCTGGATAATCCCGTAAACCCGTGCGCCGTGAGCATGAACATCAATGACATGGACATACACGAATTTTCATCCACGTCCTCGCTTTTTGATAAGGACGTGACCGGCATGCTGTTCGCCAACGTCAAACTGAAAGGTTCTTTCGGCCACATGGATTCCATGACAGGAAAGGCATGGATCGAGATAAAAAACGCCAATGTCTGGGAGGCGGCGATGTTCAAGGGCATCGCGAAGATCCTGATGATACCTGATCTCAAAAAAGTGGTCTTTACTTACGCGTCCGGCCTGTTTGACCTGAAAAACAGCGTCATAACGACCAATAAACTAAAACTTACAAGCAAGCCCGTGGAGCTGGCCGCGGCCGGAAAACTGAACCTCGACGGCATCGTGGACGCCAGCGTCAGGATAAAATTCAAAAAAGAACTGATAGAATCATCTCCTATCCTGTCTAAGTTATCAAGTCTGATATTGGAAAGCGCGGGATGGTTTCTGGGGAGTATCAAAATAGAGGGCCGGATCCAGGACCCTTCGTTCAGCCTGGCGCCTGTCGGCGTGGGCAACATATTCAACAAGATCAAAGACACTATAGACAAGGTTAAAGATATTTTAAAATAATCTTTCTCGCTGCCCTGAGGGCCTTGCCCCGGTGGCTTATCCTGTTTTTTTGAGATGGGCCCATCTCGGCAAACGTCTTCCTGCGGCCTCGCGGGACAAAAACAGGATCATAACCAAATCCGTTCCCGCCGATTGACTCAAAGATTATCCTCCCGGCGCACCTTCCTTCAGCCACGCCCATGAGACGCCCTTTATCCGCGACCGCCATGACGCATCTGAACGCGGCTTTTCTTTTACTCGAGGGCAGGCCCTTGAGGAGCCTGAGCAATTTCCTGTTGTTGCTTTCGTAGGTAGCTCCTTTTCCCGAGAACCTGGCTGAATAAACGCCGGGCGCCCCATCCAGGGCGTCCACCTCAAGGCCCGAGTCGTCCGCTACGGCGAATTTACCCAAAAATCCCGAGACCTGGACCGCCTTTTTTACGGCGTTATCCTCCAGGGTCTTTCCGTCTTCTATGACCTCCGGGGTTTTTGGAAAGGAATCAAGCGAAAAAACCTTTATGGGCAGACCCTTTAAAAGCAGTTTTATCTCTCTGAGCTTATCCCTGTTTCTGGTCGCGACAACGAGCTCCATCATGAGTCCAGCTTGACTATTTTTTTCTGCAGTTTTACGAGCTCATCCACGCCGAGCTTCGCGAGACCGATCAGATCGTTCAGGTCCCTTATCGAGAAGGGTGTCTTTTCGGCGGTGCCCTGGACCTCCACTAATTTCCCGGCGCCCGTCATTATCACGTTCATATCAACCTCGGCGCGCGAGTCCTCCTCGTAATTCAGGTCCAGGTATTTTTTATTTTCCACAATGCCCACGCTTATCGCGGCCACGTGATCCCGCAGGGGGATACAGTCTATCTTCCCGCCGTTCTTTAACTTTAAAAGCGCGTCAGCCAGCGCGATAAAACTCCCTGTTATGCTCGCGGTGCGCGTACCTCCGTCTCCCTGCAGGACGTCACAATCGATCCATATGGTCCTCTCGCCCAGCTTGGCCAGGTCCGCGACGGAACGCAGGCTTCTCCCTATCAGGCGCTGTATCTCCTGTGTCCTGCCGCTCTGCTTTCCGCGGGAAGACTCTCTTTCTATCCTGGACTTGCATGAACGGGGCAGCATCCCATATTCCGCGGTTATCCAGCCCTTGCCCGTATCCCGCAAAAAATGCGGGACCTTCTCCTCCACGGAGGCCGTGCAGATCACCCTGGTATTGCCCATCTCTATCATGCAGGAACCTTCCGCGTACTTCATGACGTCTCTCTTTATCTTTATTCTCCTGAGCTCGTTTAATTTTCTACCATCATTCCTCATCTTACCCCCTCGCGCAGACCATGGCAGGAAAATCCCTGACCTCCAGCCTGTGTATGGCCTCAGGCCCCAGGTCCCCGTAAGCGACCACGTTCGCTGATTTCACCTTTTGCGATAGATACGCGCCCGCGCCGCCTATCGTAATGAAATAAACCCCTCCGTATTTTTTTATGGCTGAAATGACCTCTTCCGAACGCTCGCCTTTTCCTATCATCCCCACGAGACCATTCTTCAATAACGTCGCAGTGAAAGGATCCATCCTGGAGCTCGTGGTAGGTCCGCAGGAACCGATGATCTCGCCTGGCCTTTTTGGCGCGGGACCGGTATAATATATGGTTTCGCCCTTAATGGAAACCGGCGGCCTTTTCCCGGCCTTAAGGCCCTCGACAATCCTTTTATGCGCCGCGTCCCTGGCGCCCAGGAGAAAACCGTTTATCAGGACCCACTCTCCCGGCTTTAGTCTTTTCACATCTACTTTTGTCAATGGCAGGTATATCTTTTTCATATCGTTTTTTCCGCCGTGCGCGTCGCGTGACAGCTGATATTCACGGCTACCGGCAGGCCGGCTATGTGGGTCGGATAGGTCAATATGCTGACCCCCAGGGCGGTAATCCCGCCCTTTACCCCCGCGGGCCCTATATTAAGCCTGTTTATCTTTTCAAGCAGGGCCTTCTCCATTTTTTTGACATGCGGCTTGCCGCTATTTTTCCCGATGGGCCTGAAGATAGCCTCTTTTGACATGGAAACGGCCTTGTCAAGCGTCCCGCCGATGCCTATACCTATATATACCGGCGGACAGGGCCTGGAACCGGCTTCCCTGACGCTTTCCACCACAAAATCCTCTATTTTGGAAATGCCCTCGGTCGGCCTGAACATCCTGGTCTTGCTGGTATTCTCGCATCCGAAACCCTTTATCATTACCCTTAAGCGTATCCTTCTGCCAGGGACCGATTCCATGTGGATTATGGCCGGGAGATTCGTGTTGGTATTCTTCCGAATCAGCGGGTCAGCCACGACTGATTTTCTGAAATATCCCTCTTTATACGCCTGGGCCACGCCTTTTTCAATTGCCTTCCTAAGGTCTCCCTTCACGATGACTGACTGGCCGATGTCCAGATAGACCGCTGTCATACCCGTATCCTGGCATATGGGGAGTTTTTTCTCTTTCGCTATAGACGCGTTTTCGATGATGATGCCCAATATCTCTTTGGCCCTCGCGCCGGTCTCTTTTCTCCTGGCGGCCTTCAGCGCGGAAAGCACGTCCTCGCGCAATTCTATATTCGCCTTGAGGCAAAGCCTTTTTACCGTCTCAAAAATCAATCTATTGTCCACTGTGCGCGTCATCTGACTCCCAGGATTTTATGTAACTGCGGCATGACCCTGACGTTTTTAAGTTTTGAAAGCGCTTCTTTCAAAAAAATCCGCGCCAGGCCGATCCCCTGGATCCTGCCTTTCAGCGTGACCGGCTGGATGATAAAAAATATCCCGCTGTCTACGCCTTTTATTATGGAGACCGCCTTTTTAATATCCGATAAAATCGTGTCTTTCGTGACGACCGCCTTCACGAAGACATCTTTCCCCGCCGCCTTTTTTAAAAATTCCTCGTGTTCCTTCCAGAATTGCCCGGCCCCGGTCGAGGACGGCAGTTTGAAATCCATACTTATTATATCCACAAAATCCAGTATCTCCAAGAGATTATTCTTGAGCGTGCCGTTTGTCTCGAGATAAACCTGAAAACCCTTTTTCTTCAGCCTGGGGAGCAGTTCTTTTAAAAAATCGACCCGCAGGAGAGGTTCGCCGCCTGTCAATGAAACCGTCTTCACGCCTTCTTTATCGAGACGCCTCATGACCTGGCTCGCGCTGTATTCCGAGAACCTCGTTTTCTTTTTCTCGTCGCAGAACCGGCATGCGAGATTGCATCCGTAAAACCTCACGAAGGACTGCGGCTGGCCCGCGTAAGGACCCTCGCCCTGTATTGAACTGAAGATTTCAATGATCCTGGCTTTACTCAAGGCCTTTTGACCTCAATCTGCACGCGTCGCAGACCCCGCAGGGTCTTTTCCCGCCTTTGTAGCATGACCACGTCTTTTTAAAATCCACGCCCAGATCCCTGCCGAGGCGCGCTATCTGTTTCTTTGTCTTGCGCAATAAAGGCGCCTCAATCCTGATGCCTCCCGCCTTCGACGCCTTTTTAAGCAGTCCATTAAAGGCATTGAAATATCCCGGCCTGCAGTCAGGATATCCTGAAAAATCTATGGCGTTGGCGCCTATGAAAACCGCCTTCGCACCTATCGCCTCGGCGAATGAAAAGGCGAAACTCAGGAATATGGTGTTGCGGCCCGGAACGTAAGTGGCCGGGATTTCTTTTTTTATTTTCGCGGCGCCCCTGTTCTCGGGGACGCGTATCTTTTTATCCAGAAGGGCGCTGTGTTTCCAGGGCAGGCTTATCTTTAAAACCCGGCATTCCGCGTCCACGGCCCCGGCCAATCTTTTAGCGAAAGAAACCTCTTTTTTATGACGCTGGCCGTAATCAAAAACAAGACAGTAAGGCCTGTATCCTCTCTTGATCGCGAGGTAAAGCGTGACCGCGGAATCCATGCCGCCTGACAATAATATAATCGCCTTTTTCATTTTTTATGCGCGGGGGTGCACCTTGTCGTAAATAGATTTTATCCGCTCAGTGGTGACATGCGTGTAAATCTGCGTGGTCGACAGGTTCGCGTGCCCCAGGAGCTCCTGCACGGACCTCAGGTCGGCGCCCCTGTCAAGCATGTGGGTCGCGAATGAATGCCTGAGGGTATGCGGGGATACCTTTTCGTTCAGGGCTGTTTTGTGTATGTATTTTTCAACCACGCGCCTCACCGCCCTGTCGCTCATGCGCCTCTTGCTTTTATTCAGGAATACGGGTTTTTTCTCGGTCATGTCCGCCGTCTTCGACTTTTCCAGATAATCCCTTATGGCCCTCAACGCCTTGTCTCCTATGGGCACCAACCGCTCCTTCTTGCCCTTGCCGTATACCTTTAATACCCCGCTTATAAAATCTATGTCGTCCTTATCCAGCCCCACCAGCTCGCTTACCCTGATGCCGCTCGAATAAAGCGTCTCGAGTATCGCCCTGTCCCTGAGGCCCGTGTCGTCCGAAGGGTCAGGAGACTCGAGCAGTTTTACCGCGTCTGAGGCGTTGAGAAAAAGCGGGAGCTTCTTGTCCAGCTTGGGCGTTGAAAGCCCGGCCGCCGGATTACTCTTGATGTGGCCGTCCCTGTACAAAAATTTAAAAAAGCTTCTCAGGCAGGCCATCTTCCTGGCCACGGAAGACTTTGAAAAATTCTTTTCCTTGAGCCTGGCCAGGAACAGCCTCACGTCCACGTGCGTGACGCCTTCCAACGGCTTGTCTTTGATGGAATCGCCGAATTCTTTCAGGTCAATCTGATAATTCGTTACGGTATGCTTTGAATAATTTTTTTCTATCTGGAGATATATTATGAATTTATGGATATAACGGTCTAACATAAATCCCTTAGTTGACACACGAGCAATACTCCTTTTGTCAACTTAGGCGGCATTTTCCACTTCAGCTTCTTCTTCCTTGTCTTGCGAAGGCAGGCGGCGCGATATGTGATGGCATTTGGGATAATTGGAACAACCGTAGAAATGCCTTCCTGTCTTTGAGCGCCTCTCGACCAGCATGCCGCCGCAGTCCGGCTCGGGGCATTTCACGCCTGTGGGTATGGACTTGGCGAACCTGCAATTCGGAAAATCAGAACAGCTCAGGAATCTTCCGAGACGGCCCCACTTTATGACCATGGGCTTGCCGCACTTCTCGCAGACCTCAGAGGTCGCGACCGTTTCCCCCTTGACCTTTCTCATGTTGACCTTGGCGTGCTCCACGTCCTTTTCAAACGGCCCGTAAAATTCTTTCAGCACGGCGCATCTCTTCTGCTTCCCTTCCTCTATCTCATCAAGTTCCTCTTCCATCTTGGCCGTAAATTCCAGGTCCAGGATTTTCGGAAAACTCTTCATCAATAAATCGGTCACCACCATGCCCAGTTCCGATGGGGTAAAATACCCCTCTTTCCTCTTAACGTAATTGCGCGCGACGATTGTCTGAATCGTGGGCGCGTACGTGCTTGGCCTTCCGATGCCGTATTCCTCCAGGGCCTTTACCAGCGAGGCGTCCGAAAACCTCGGAGGCGGTTTGGTGAAATGCTGACTGTGATTAAGTTTCAGGAGATTAAGGGCATCTCCGGACGATAATAGCGGGAGCGTCTTCTCCTCTTCTTTTTCTTCCTCTTCTTCCTCGTAAATAACGCTGAAACCGGCGAAGACCTTCTGTGACCCCTGCGCCTTAAAAATACACCTGCCGGCCTGTATCTCGACGCTCGTCACCGCGAACACCGCGGGCGGCATCTGACTGGATATGAAACGATTCCATATAAGGGTATAAAGCCTAAGCTGGTCCGTGGTCAAATATTCTTTTATGCTCCCGGGTTCCCGCAGGGGCAATGCGGGCCTTATCGCCTCGTGCGCCTCCTGCGCCAGTTTTTTCGCCTTGTACGCATTAGGCGATTCCGGCAGGAATTCCTTCCCGTATTTATCCGCGATATACTTGCGGGCGTCATCTATCGATTCTTTCGAGACCCTGACCGCGTCCGTGCGCATGTAGGTTATGAGACCGACCGCGCCTTCTTCCCCTATGACAAGCCCCTCGTAAAGCTGCTGCGCCACCCTCATGGTCTTGCTGGCCGGAAATCTCAGCTTGTAAAAGGCCTCCTGCTGGAGCTTTGAGGTGGTGAATGGCGCCTGCGCGTATTTTCTCTTTTCCTTCTTTTGTACATCTTTAACAGAATATTTTTCTTTCTCGAGCTCCGCTACCAGCTTTTCCGTGATTTCCTTGTTGTTCAGCTCGGCCTTTTTGTCGTCTATCTTATCAAGCTTGGCGACGAAACTCGTGTCCTTCTCCAGTTCCGCCTCTATCTCCCAATATTCCGTGGGTATGAAGGCGCGGATCTCGTTTTCCCTGTCAACGATCATCCTTACCGCGACTGACTGCACCCTGCCTGCTGAGAGCCCGCGGCCGACCTTTCTCCACAATAACGGGCTTATGCTGTATCCCACGAGCCTGTCCAGGATCCTTCTTGCCTGCTGCGCCTCAACCATGTTCTCGTCTATCTTGCCCGGATGTTTTATCGCCTCCAGGATAGCGCCCTTCGTGATTTCGTGGAACATCACCCTGTAGGTGTCTTTCTTTTTCCCCAGAAGATTGTACAGATTCCAGCTTATCGCCTCGCCTTCCCTGTCAGGATCTGTGGCGAGATAGACGGCGTCCTTATCTTTGGCCTCTTTTTTAAGCGCGGATATCATCTTCTTCTTGGAGGCGATGACTATGTACTCCGGGGTAAAATCATTCTCTATGTCTATGCCCATGGTGGATTTTGGCAGATCCATTATGTGGCCCATCGAGGAAGAAACCACGAAATCCTTCCCCAGGATCTTGTTTATGGTATTTGCCTTTGCGGGCGACTCAACTATAACAAGCGATTTTGCCATGTCTCATTTCCCTTCTGACCGCGCGAATTTTTTCCCGGGCAGCTGCCGCGCCAGCTTTTTAATCTCCAGATTAATCAATATGCCGGAAATCCTGCTGAGCCCGATTCCGCTCTCTTCGCATAGCTCATCTATGTACCTGGGCTCGCTAGATAGTAAATTATATACTAAACTTTCGCATTTGTCCAATTCGGGAGCTAATTTATTCTGCTTCGCCAGGCGGCTTTCGCGGCTGGCTTCGCAGGAATCCTGTAAACATAATTCTAATTCTTCTATTATGTCGTCTATATCCCCGACGAGTTTCGCGCCTTGTTTTATCAGCCTGTTAGTACCTTTTGAAGTGGCTGAGTCCACCTTGCCCGGCACCGCGAAGACCTCTCGGCCCTGCTCCAGCGCGATATCGCACGTGATGAGCGCCCCGCTCCTATCAGCCGCCTCCACGCATATCACGCCCAGCGAAAGACCGCTTATGATCCTGTTCCTTTTTGGAAAATTCCCCTTGTCCGGGATGGTCATCATGGGGAATTCCGAAATGACCGCCCCTTTGCCGGAAATCTCCTCGGCCAGTTCGATATGCTCCTCAGGATACACATTAGCTATGCCTGAACCCAACACAGCCAAAGTCCTGCCTTTGGCCTTTAGCGCGCCCTTGTGGCTCGCGGAATCAATGCCCCTGGCGAGGCCCGACACGATAGTTACCCCTCTTGACGCCAGCTCAAAGGCGAACCTCTCCGCTGTCTGAAGCCCGTAAAAAGACGCCAGGCGCGAACCCACTATGGCAATCGCTAAATTATCTCTCGGAAGGATTTTCCCTTTAACATACAACGCCACGGGCGGATCGTATATGTTTTTTAAATTCTTCGGGTAATCATTATCTAAAAAAGTCACCACCTTCACGCCGCGCGTCCTGATTAATTCCAACTCCTTCTTCAAATCGATCTCTTTTATGCCCTTGATTATATTGGACGCGATCCTGAGGCCTATCTCTTTTACTTTTTCCAGCTCGGCCTGGCTTGCCTTGAAAATCTTTTCCAAGGACCCGAAATGCTCCAGGAGACGCTGGGTCCTGACGCTCCCAACGTCCTCAATCATATTCAAAATAAGCATCCTCTCAATGTCTGTCATGATAGCCCATGTTGTAAGTTGACAAAAGGAGTATTGCTTGAGTGTCAACTAAGAAATCAAGGCGATTATTTTATCAACCACCTGGTCTATGGTCAGTTCATCGGTACTGACGCTGTGGTCGGCTTTTTTATAGTATGGCGCCCTCGCGGATAAAAGTTTTTCTATCCTCTCTCTGGGGTCGGGCACATTTAAAAGCGGCCGGCGCTCGCTGCCTCTCGTTCTTTCAAGGATAGTATCCGGTGACGCCTCGAGACAAACGATTACCCCGTTTTTTTTAAGGTTATTAAAATTCTCTTCGTCGATGATCGCGCCGCCCCCGGCTGAAATGACAACGCCTTCTTTCCGCGACGCCTCTTTTACCGCCTCTTTCTCAAGCCCCCTGAAATAGGATTCGCCTTTTGTCTCGAATATCTCCTTGATAGAAACGCCTTCTCTTTTTTCTATGACGCTGTCCAATTCCAGGAATTCCCTCCCGAGTTTTCCCGCGAGAGCCCTGGCGACAGATGTCTTGCCTGTCCCCATGAAACCCACCAGCACTATGTTCTTCATGCCGCCCCCCATCAGTATACACAAATATAGCAGATGTTTATTAAATAGTCAAATCCTTGTATTTTATGAGGTTATATGCTATACTCTTTCCAAAAATAAGGAAAAATATGAAAAATACCAATAAATTATTACTGATAGTTTTGTCTCTCCTGCAATTCATCGCTATCCCGGGCGCTCATGGCATCCAGATAAACAGTAAAAACGAACTGCTTATCGACTCGAGGGGCGACGACGGCGATATTTACCTGTGCCGCCTATGGCTGTCCAAAGATATCCCCGATTACAGCGTGAAAATATCCGCATTCGGAGAGACTCAATGGAATTTCAAGACCAGTGAATGGGAAAAACTCACCGCGGGGCTTGAGGCGGGCCGTTCTTTATCAAAATACCTTCACGTCTCTCAATCTTTACAGGCCATAAACGGACAGATGCTGGATTACATGTGTTTCAACCCCGGCAACGACTCTATCGAAACCACCTCTAAGATATCGCTCAACATGCCTCTATGCAAGACCCTGTTCAAGGAAAGGCTCGGCTTACGGCTATTTGAGGAATACACGTTTAACTTGGAAGAAAACCAGGCCGGACTGAATGAACTGGGGGCTGAGATAACTTACAGGCTCGCCGCAAACGCGTCCATGGCTATCGGCTGGCACCACAGTGACAGGATCCACAGCTTTGACTCCGACTACGCGTCCTCGTCGTTAAACCTAAATTTTTAACGCGCTGACATAACCCTTGTAATTCCTTTGCGATTCCCCGACGCTGTCTCCGCCGAATTTCTCCAAAAAGGCGTTCGCGATGGTAAAGGCCGTCATCGCCTCTCCTATCACGCCCGCGCTCGGTACGGCGCACACGTCAGACCTCTCGGTGGCTGAACGGACCTGTTTTTTAGTGGCGATATCTATTGAATTCAAACCCTTCATCAGGGTGCTTATAGGCTTCATGTAACCGCGGAGCGTTATATCCTCTCCGTTTGAGATCCCGCCTTCTATGCCGCCCGCGTTGTTTGTCTTGCGGTAAAGGCCTTTTTGTCTGTTATGGAAGATCTCGTCGTGCACCTCGGAACCGAATCTCGTGGCGGAATCAATGCCGCTGCCGACCTCCACCGCCTTAACCGCTGGGATAGACATCAGTGCCAGAGCGAGAAGCGCGTCGAGACGCCTGTCGTAATAGACATGGCTTCCCAATCCCGGCGGCACGCCCCTGACTATCACCTCAAAGACCCCGCCTATCGTATCCTTGGCCTTTACAGCCGTATCTATCTCCTCTATCATCAATTTCTCGATAGAACCGTCAACGCAGTTCAGTTTTGAACCGGACGCCCTTCTGAGTATCTCATCGAAACTAAGGCCTTTTGAGTGCGCGGCCACCCCGCCTATCATCACCACGTGGCTAAGCACCCTGATATCGAATTCCGCCAAAAACGCCTTGCATAAAGCGCCAATGGCCACTCTCATCGTGGTCTCTCTCGCCGAGGCCCTCTCCAAAACGCGCCTGGCGTCCGAAAACCCGTATTTCAGTATACCCGCCAGGTCCGCGTGCCCCGGCCTGGGATTTTTGACAGCCGGAAGTTTATCTATTGAAAAATCTTTATTCTTGATAAAGACCGCTATGGGACTGCCTATGGTCACCCCCTTCATGACACCTGACAATATCCGCGCCTGGTCTTTTTCTATCTTCATCCTGGCGCCCCTGCCGTAACCGGCCTGGCGCCTTTTCAGATCTCTATCTATATCCTTGACGTCGACTTTCAACCCCGCGGGCAAGCCTTCCAATATACCCAAAAGCGCCTCTCCGTGCGACTCCCCTCCGGTCAACATCCTTAACATCCCGCACCTCCGATCTCTATAAAAACAATAAACCCAGTATCCTATTCCCCCACAAGATCACGATGAAACTGGCCAGGGAAAGATACGGCCCATAGGGAATTATATCCTGTTTTTTCACGAATTTCAAATAAAGACCCGCGGGCGTGCCGAGAAAAGGCGCCAGGAAAAAAATCAAAAGGGCCGCCTTCCAGCCCAAAAACGCGCCCAGCATCGCCATGAGCTTCACGTCCCCTCCGCCCATGCTCTCTTTCTTGAACACGATCTCGCCCAAGACCCCTGTCAGGTATATGGTCCCTCCGCCGATCAACGCCCCTAACGCGGAATTCATGAGACCTGACTGCCAGGTAAAGCCGCCGTGCAGGATTGGAAACGCGGCGCTCAGCAAAATACCCAAAAACATGCCCACGATCGATATCCTGTCGGGTATTATCTGGAAATCAAGATCAATAAAGGCAACCACTATGAGCGCGAATGTTATCACGCTATACACGCTTAAAAATAAATAATTCATCCTGAAATTAACATATAATATCAGAAAACAGACCGCGCTTATCAGCTCCACCAAGAAATAACGGGACGATATCTTCGAACCGCATGCCCTGCACTTGCCCCTGAGCAGGATATAGCTTATAAGCGGGATATTATCATGCCACAGTATCGGTTTCTTGCAGGAGACGCATCTCGAACCCGGGAATACTATGGATTCATCGCGCGGTATCCTGTAAATGCAGACATTAAGGAAACTTCCTATTACCGCGCCTAATATAAAAATAAAAAAATATGCCATATTTATAATGTCTAAGTTGACAAAAGGAGTATTACTCATGTGTCAACTTAGGGCGTTGGTTAAGGCCTCGCGCATGGTTTCCACAGGCGCTTTGGGACCCTTAGGATGACTTGACATCCAAAATTCAAAAGCAAACACTCCTTGATACAAAAACATACCTAATCCACATGAAACATGTTCTTTCCCCAATAAAAGCTTAGCATCTTTAACTAATTGCGTTTCTCTGTTATAAACCACATCATACACATATAACCCATCATGAAGCAATTTTTTATCTATTGGCGAAGAATCACCTTCCTTCATGCCCACGGGAGTAGTATTGACTAATAACTGACACTTTTTTATAACATCAGATATCCTTTTTTCACTAATAAATTCTAATTTATCTTTTATAAAATCGAATTTTAAAAAGTGCCCTTTCGCCGATGCAAGCGACTTATCATTATTTTCATACACATATATTTTATTCGCTTTCATGCCTGATTCCCAAATTAACGCGGCTACAACAGCCCTGCCAGCCCCGCCACAACCAATAACAAATATATCCCTATCTTTTGGCTCAAATCTCAAATCTTCTTTTAAAGATTTACGAAAACCAAACACATCTGTATTTAAATAGAAAATATCACCGCCTTCTCTCCTTACGGTATTAATAGCTCCTGATAATTGAACAAAATATAAAAATTCTTTACTCTGCGTAGAAGAAAAATTATTTTCTAATATCTCTTTCGCCCTAACCTTATGGGGGATGGTTATATTAAACCCGGCCACGTCTTTTCTATTTAGAATAAAATCCTCTAATTTCTCAGGCGGGACTTCGAATAACCTGTATTCCGCGTCGATGCCGAGCTTTTTAAAAGCGGCGTTGTGCATCGCGGGCGACAAACTGTGTTTTATTGGCCAGCCGATCACGCCATATAGCTTGGGTGAAGTCATAATTTAAGGTAGGTGGGTTTTGCCTTTGACTTTTTTAAGCCGGTGAAGATGACTCTATTCACGGCGTTCACGTAAGCCAGGACGCTCGCTTCTATGATATCGGTGCTGGACGCCCTGCCTGAGATCTCAGCGGCGCCGAATCTTACCTTTACGGAAACCTCTCCCAGCGCGTCCTTGCCGCTGGTGATGGACCTGACAGAATAATCCAGGAGCCTGCTCTTCAGGCCCGTTATCTTGTCTATCGCCCTGTAACACGCGTCTATAGGGCCGTCTCCGGAAGAACTGTTCTTGCAGACATTCTTTCCCTTCTTCAGCGTGACTATCGCGCGGGGCTCGTTTTTCATGCTGCTCGTTATCTCAAAATTCACAACGCTGTAAGTGGCGGGGACCGACACTATCTCGCTCTCCATGATGGCCAGCAGGTCCTCATCAAATATCTCTTTTTTCTTGTCAGCCAGGTTCTTGAAGCGCTCAAAGGCCTTCGCGAGGTCCGCTTCGCTCAGATCAAATCCCAATTTTTTCAGGCGCTCGGAAAACGCGTGCCTTCCCGAGTGTTTCCCCAGAACAAGCTTTGTCTCGCCGAAACCAACGTCTTCCGGCTTCATGATCTCGTAAGTGGAGCGCTCCTTCAATATGCCGTCCTGATGTATGCCTGACTCGTGACTGAAGGCGTTCCTGCCCACGATAGCCTTGTTTGGCTGGACAACTATACCGGTGAGCTTGCTCACCAGGCGGCTCGTCTTGTAGATCTCGCTTTTATTAATCGAGGTGGCCGCGCCATAAATATCCTTGCGCACGTCCAAGGCCATGACTATCTCTTCCATGGAAGAATTGCCGGCCCTCTCGCCTATGCCGTTTACGGTGCATTCCACCTGTTCCGCGCCGTTCTGGACAGCTGACAGCACGTTACTGACCGCGAGACCCAGGTCATTGTGACAATGAACGCTTATCACCGCCTTGTCAATATTCGGCACCCTTGTCTTAATAGTCTTTATCAGGTCGCCGTATTCCAAAGGCGTGGCGTATCCGACCGTATCCGGAATATTGACCGTCTTTGCCCCGCTCTTGATTACCGCCTCCACCACCCTGCACAGAAAATCCCTTTCTGAGCGGGAGGCGTCCTCCGGCGAAAACTCTATGTCGTCGCAGAATCTCCTGGCGTACTCAACCGCCCATACCGCCTGCTTCAATATCTCGGATTCCGCCTTCTTCAATTTATATTTCATATGTATCTTGGATGTCGCCAAAAACACGTGTATCCTAGGCCTCTTGCTTGGCTTCACGGCCTTGGCGCACGCCTCTATATCAGGCCTCAACGCCCTGGCCAGGCCGCAGATCGCGGGGCCTTTTACCAGCGAGGCGACCTTGTGCACCGCGCTGAAATCACCCTTGGACGCTATTGGAAAACCCGCCTCTATGACATCCACGCCCAGACGCGCCAGCTGACGCGCCACGTCTATCTTGGCGTTCATGTCCAGGCTCGCGCCCGGCGACTGCTCACCGTCCCTCAGAGTTGTGTCAAATATAATGATGCGTTTCATAAAATCAATCTTACAACTTATAACTAACTTTTATCTTTAGAACTTATTTTATCCAATCCATCATGCTTCTCAATTGCTTGCCGACCACTTCGACAGGATGATTATCGTCTTTCTTTCTCAGCTCATTGAATATCGGCCTGCCGTTCTCGTTTTCCCTGATCCATTCCCTGGCGAATTTGCCGGATTGAATTTCCTTCAGGATCTTCTTCATCTCTTTGCGGGACCTGTCTGTTATGATCCTCCTGCCCCTCGTGAGATCACCGTATTCCGCCGTGTCAGAGACCCTCTTTCTCATGCCCTGAATACCGGTGGCGTAAATCAGATCGGTAATAAGTTTTAGTTCGTGCAGGCATTCAAAATAAGCTATCTCCGGCTGATAACCCGCCTCGATAAGCGTCTCAAATCCCGCCTTTATAAGCTCTGAGGCGCCGCCGCACAATACCACCTGCTCGCCGAAAAGATCTGTCTCTGTCTCTTCCTTAAAGGTCGTCTCTATTACCCCCGCCCTCGTGCCGCCTATGCCCTTGGCGTACGCGAGCCCCAATTTAAGCGCGTTTCCGGTCGCGTCCTGAAACACCGCCACGAGACACGGAACGCCTTTTTTCTCCTCGTACATCTGCCTGACTAACGCCCCGGGGCCTTTCGGCGCCACCATGAACACGTCCACGTTCTTCGAGGGCTTGATCTGCTTGAAATGTATGTTAAACCCGTGAGAAAAAACAAGCGCCTTTCCCTTTTTCAGATTCGGCTTTATGCTTTCCTTGTAAACCTTTGCCTGCACGTGATCCTGGGTCAATATCTGGATGATATCGGCCTGCCTTGCCGCCTCCGCGGCCGACACCGGCTTAAAACCGTCGCTGACGGCGTTTTTATGGTTCTCCGTGCCTTCCAGCTCGCTCACTATCACGTCTATCCCGCTGTCCTTCAGGTTCAGCGCCTGGCCCCTGCCCTGGATCCCATAACCTATAATAGCCACCTTCTTGAATTTCAGAAGGCCGAGATCCGCGTCCTTGTCATAATAAATCTTCGCCATCTTAAAACCCCTTTCTTATTTTGTCATCGCGATGCGTCCGCTTCTGACTAATTCCTTGACACTGAACTGCTTCAAACCTTCCAATAACGCCTTTATCTGTTCCTGGCCGCTCACCATCTCAATGATCGCCGTGTTATCTTTATGCTGGATTATCTTGGCGCCTGATTTATCTGCTATGTCTTCCAACTTGGCTTTATCCTTGCCGGAATAACCGACCTTCACGATAACCAGTTCCCTGTCAACATGCTCTTTTTTCGTGAAATCAGTCACCGTAAGCACGTCTATGAGCCTGTTGAGCTGTTTTTTTATCTGCTCCAGTATTTTCTCGTCCTCAGCCTCCACCACTATAGTCATGCAGGAAACCCCCGGATCCAATGTCTCTGACACCGCCAAGGACGCGATATTATACCCGCGAGCGCTGAACAGGCCCGCTATCCGCGCCAATACGCCGAATTTATTCTCAACCACCACTGATATGGTATGCCTCACGCTAACCCCTCTATCATGTTATTAAGCGCCTCTCCGGCGGGCACCATCGGAAACACGTTTTCTTCCTGCTCCACATGGAAATCGATGAGCACCACGTTATCTGTCGAGATCGCCTTCTGGATAGCCTTTTTGACATCTTCTTTTTTTGTCACGCGGATGCCGACCGCGCCGAAGCTCTCGGCCAATTTCACGAAATCCGGATTCGCGAGGCATGTATGGGAATATCTCTTTTTATAAAATAATTCCTGCCACTGCCTTACCATGCCCAAATAATTATTATTCAATATCGCGATCTTCACGTTTATCTTGTTGCAGACGCAGGTGGCCAATTCCTGTATGTTCATCTGTATGGACCCGTCACCCGCCACGTCAAACACGGTCTTTTCAGGATACGCGACCTTTGCGCCCAGCGCCGCCGGAAACCCAAAGCCCATCGTGCCGAGCCCGCCTGACGAGATAAACGTGCGCGGATGCATGTATTTATACCACTGGGCGGCCCACATCTGATTCTGGCCCACCTCGGTGGTTATTATGGCGTCGCCTTTCGTGATCTCGCTTATCTGCTCCACCACATACTGCGGCTTTATCGCCTTTTTTTCTTTGTAGGCAAGCGGATATTTTTTCTTCCACCCTTCGGCTGTCTTCAGCCATTCCTTTGTGTCAGGGGCCTTCCTGATCTGTTCCAGCAGCTGCCCAAGGACGTTCTTCGCGTCGCCCACTATCGGGATATCGACGTTCACGTTCTTGCTGATAGATGTCGGGTCTATGTCAACGTGTATGACCTTCGCGTTGGGCGCGAATTTATCTATCCTTCCCGTGACGCGGTCGTCAAAACGCGCGCCCACGGCTATGATGACGTCCGCCTCCATTGTCGCGTGGTTCGCGTAAGCGGTCCCGTGCATGCCAAGCATGCCCAAAGAAAGTTTATGAGTCGCGGGAAAACACCCTATCCCCATGAGCGTCCACGTAACCGGGGCCTGGATCTTTTCCGCCAATTCCCTTAACTCCGGGCTGGCGCCCGAGGTGATCACGCCTCCGCCGGCGTAAATAATGGGCTTTTTGCTGGCGCTTATGATCTTGGCCGCTTTTTTAATCTGGCCGGGATGGCCAAAATAAGTCGGCTTGTAACCCTTGATATCCACTTTTTCAGGCCAGATAAATTCCGTTTCCTTCATCTGGATATCGGAAGGGATATCTATCAGGACAGGGCCCTGCCTTCCTGTCGAGGCGATATAAAAGGCCTCCCTCACGATCCTCGCCAGTTCCCTGACGTCCTTTACTAAATAATTATGCTTGGTTATGGGCCGCGTGATGCCCGTGATGTCAGCTTCCTGAAACGCGTCATTGCCTATCAGAAAAGACTTTACCTGGCCCGTGATCGCGATCATGGGTATAGAATCCATGTAGGCATTGGCGATGCCTGTCACGAGATTCGTCGCGCCCGGCCCGGAAGTGGCCAGGCACACGCCCGGTTTTCCTGTCGCGCGCGCGTAACCGTCCGCCGCGTGGGCGGCGCCCTGCTCGTGCCTGGTCAGGATAAACCTGATATCCTTGACGTCGTAGAGCGCGTCAAAGATGGGCAATACCTGCCCGCCCGGATAACCGAACATCGCCTCGACGCCCTCTCTCCTCAATGCCTCTATTAAAATTTTCGCGCCTGTCATTTTTGCCATAGTAAAATTCTTTCTACTCTAAAATCGCTCCCTTGCTAGCTGACGATACCATGCGGCTGTACCTGTAAAGCCACCCGCCTGAGACCTTCGGCCCAGGGGCCTTCCATTTACGCAGACGGCCGTTGATCTCGCCCTGCGTCAACGCCAGATCAACGCGCCTTTTCTTTATGTCTATCCTTATCACGTCGCCGTTCTTTATCACGGCTATGGGCCCGCCTTTCGCCGCCTCAGGCGCGACATGCCCTATGCAGGGCCCTCTTGTCCCGCCTGAAAATCTCCCGTCAGTGATGAGCGCCACGTCATCCGTCATGCCCATGCCCACTATGGCCGAGGTGGGAGACAGCATCTCTCTCATGCCCGGCCCGCCGCTGGGCCCTTCGTATCTTATCACGACAACGTCCCCTTTTTGTATCTTCTCCTTTAATATCGCGTCCATGGCCTCTTCTTCCGACTCAAAGACCTTTGCCTTTCCGGTAAACACCATCATCTTCTCGCTCACCGCGCCCTGCTTCACGACAGCGCCTTCGGGCGCGACGTTTCCTTTTAATATCGCGATGCCGCCTTCTTCCTTGTAAGGATTATTCAATGACCTTATGACGTCTT
>JBAZOA010000003.1:0-47218 GCA_041648935.1 Candidatus Omnitrophota bacterium
CAGCACCAGCAGGGTAAAGAACCACGTGGTAGGGGCTGAGATAATGAGGAAGTTTTAGAATATAAAAGGAGGATTTGATGTTCAGGACATCGCGCTGTTTTAATCTTTTATTATCTTTTGTGCTTTTAGCGGCTTTTATATATCCGCCGGAGGCGTTTTCACGCGAGGCCTCGGGAAAGGCCGGGATGCGCAGCTGGGTCGATGAATCCCTGGGCAAGAGCGCGATGCCGTACAAGAAGGCCCGCTGTCCGAGCTGCGGAATGGAATTCTATTACATGCCGGGCAAGGATAACCCGCATTCCGTGTGGGTTACTTATGAGACTAAAAAAGATGAGCAAGGGGGCGATATTGAGGATTTGTCCGCCGAGACGGAGAAAAAAGGCCTTTTGAACAAGGATGAGGCGGGAGACGCCAAAGACAATGATATCTTTGACGTCTTCAGGATAAAAGGCGGCAAGGTAAAGGACGCTGTCATGGGCGCGCAGGGGAACCGCGCCAATAACATGCTGTCCGGGAAAGAAAAACCAGATTATGAGATACGCCAGAAGCTCATATGCCCTTATGACGGTTACGCGTTTTTTTCAGAGGGGGATTTGTTTGAGGACGCGAAGATAAAACAGAAGACCCTTTTTCCCGAAGAGCCTTCTCAGATAGAGGCAAGTTTCAATAAATCCATCTCGCTGAACGTCTCCAGGGACCTGAAGCAGTTCGGTTATGATCTTTTTAAAACTGAGGAAAGAGTTGAGGGTAAAGAGGATAAGATGTCCGGAAAATCGGATGAAGAGGAATCACTGCGGGCCCTGACTACTTTCAGCATGCTGAAGTCAACGCTCGGGTCTTCAGGCGACAGGTCGCCTTTTTCAGTACAGCTGGGCGCGGATACTGTCGTGATACCCGTGAGCCCTGATTACATAATAGGCCCGGGAGACACGCTGATCGTGAACATATGGGGCAGCGTACAGGAAAGTTTTCCCGTAGAGGTGGATCGCGAGGGCAAGATAATGCTTCCCAAGGCAGGGCCCCTGTATGTATGGGGTTTCAAGTTCGGCGACGCGGAAAATAAGATACGCGAGAAGCTCAATGAGTACTATACCAATTTTAACGTCGATATCTCAATGGGCAAGCTCAGGGAAGTCCAGGTGTTCATAATGGGTGAGGTCAAGAAGCCCGGGGCGTACAGGATCAGCTCACAGCTGAATATATTCCAGGCCCTTTACGCGGGCGGCGGGCCCACAAAGCTGGGCTCTATCAGGAAAATAAAAATCATAAGTCCGGACGGGAAATCAAGGGAAGTGGATCTTTATTCTTTTCTTTTAAAAGGAGAAGGCCTTGACGGTTCGAAGATACAGTCCGGGGATACCATATTTGTCCCTCCCGTAGGCGACGTTGTCGCGATAAGCGGAAACGTAAAGAGGCCCGGCATATACGAGACAAAGAGCGAGATGCCGTTGAGGGAACTATTGAGTTTTTGCGGAGGCATAACGCCGTCAGGCAACCTGCAGAGGATACAGGTGGAGCGCATCAAGGACAGTGAAAGAAGGGTGGTCGTGGACATGGAATTGGACCCGGCCGGAAAAGAAAATTCTTTTGACAGCGTGAATCTGCGCAACGGGGACCTTGTGGTCGTCGCCCCGATAGTGAGGTTGAAGCATAATTTCGTGACAGTGCTCGGCAATGTAGAGAATCCCGGGGATTACGGCCTTGTCCCGGACATGTCCGTGTCTGATCTGGTAAGCAGGGCAAAGGGCTTTCTGCCTGGGACCTACACGTACAGGGCTGAGATAGCAAGAGTCACAAAGGACAGGACGCGCCAGATAATACCCGTTAACCTGGAAGCCATGACCCTTGGCGACAGGGGAGAGGATGCCTTGCTGAAAGAGTGGGACATACTTTTGATCTATTCGAACGCGGAAGTCGAAGCGCCATCGTTTGTTGAGGTAGACGGCGCGGTCAATAGGCCCGGTAAATACGAGTTTACCCCGGGCATGAAGGTGTCAGATCTTATTTTTAAGGCAGGAGGGGTGAATTCAAAGGACCTGATAAGAGGCGCGGAATTGTTTCACATAATGCCCGGAGAGCAGCCTGTGGTAAGGAGCATCGGAATAAAAAGGATAGCCGGGCCGAACATATCCATAGATAAAGATATTATACTGCAGTCCGGGGACATGCTTTTCGTGCAGTCTGAGCCAAAGCTCACCGAGAGGAAAATAGTCGCCGTAAAGGGAGAGGTCAGATTCCCCGGGAATTATCCCGCGGTGGAAGGAGAGACCCTGAGTTCTCTGATTGCGAGGGCCGGAGGCTTTACGAAAGAGGCGTTTCTGGACGGCGCCATATTCAGCAGGAAATCCATAAAAGAGGTCCAGGAGAAGATGAGACAGAAGTTCCTGGAGAGAGAACAGAGGATCATGCTCGAAGAACAGCAGGCGGTCCTGCTGAAAGCGGGCAGCACGGCTGATCCCGCGGCGCTCACGCAGTCGTTAAGGACAAAGAAGGAGATATTGGATTTTGTGGAGTCTGTTGACATAGAAGGCAGGATGGTCATAAGGCTCATGCCCATAGACCAGTTAAAGAGCACAAAATACGATATACCGCTTGAGGACGGGGATGTCATTACCATACCGTCTCCTCCGTCAGCGATTACCGTGATAGGCAGTGTCAATAATCCCGCTTCAGTGCCTTTTGATCAGAATAAGGGCATAAATTATTATATCCAGAAGACAGGCGGGCTGACAAAGCACGCGGATAAAAACGGCATATACGTGATCCGAGCCAACGGAGAGGCCATAAGCAAGTTCATGATGACCAAGTACGTCAACAGGGGAGACACGATAGTGATTCCTCAGGAATTCAAGTATTGGACTCCGCCCGGGATGCTGCTTAAGGATACGGTAGAGATATTGTCGCGCATAGCCATAGGCGTGGGTATAATAGCCGCTTTGGATTAGTCATATAAAAATCCACTTGACTCTATATACTTTGTTATTATATACTATTGTTCAATGATTGAACAATACCCAAGAGAAGAGTCTCTTCATATAATAAAGCACGTAGAGGCCAATCCAGAAATCACCCAGAGGGCCTTATCCAACAGGCTGAACATTTCGCTGGGCAAGACCAACTACCTCTTAAAAGAACTAATCAAAAAAGGTTTCATAAAAGCCGGCAGCTTTTCCCGCAATTCAGGGAAGATGCAGAAAGTGCAGTATCTCCTTACAAAGGACGGACTTGAGGAAAAACTGCGGCTCACGTATTATTTTCTGCAGGTAAAGGAATCAGAGTACAGCCGCATAAAGAAGGAATGGGAGAGCCTGATGTCCGGGGAGAAAGGGGCATCATGAACATAGTCATGATCTACCCATGTCAGGGGAACATGGTCACCTTTAATTACGGCGCGGCCTCGGTCATAGCCATGTTAAAGAAATCCGGCCATTCGGTCATGCTGATCATGGTAAGGGACCATGTCAAGGACAGGGATATTATCCGCCGTATAGAGGATTTCAAGGCGGATGTCATAGGGTTTTCGTGCATGTCGAATTACTGGCAATACGTAAAAGACCTGTCAAAGAAAATAAAGTCACGCGGACGGTTAAAAGATATTCCCATATTCGTCGGCGGCCCGCACGCGATAGTCTGCGCCTCGTCAATCATTGAAAGCCGGGACATCGAGGGTTTTTGCATAGGAGAAGGGGAATACGCGTTCCCCGAGTTGGTAGGCAAGATAGAAAAAGGGATTGATTTCCGCGATACGCGGAATTTTTATTTTAACGACGCCAACGGCGTGATCCGGAACGAGATGAGGACGCTGATAGACGATCTGGACGAATTGCCGTTTCCTGACAGGGAGGTATTTCCCGAGGCCGCTTTTACCAATTACGCCAATTTCACGTTTTCAAGGGGATGTCCTTTTTCATGCAGTTACTGCTGCAATTCCGCGTTTCACGTGATATTCAAGGGCAAGGGCAGGATGATACGGCACAGGAGCGCGGAAAACGCGATACGCGAGATAGAGGCGTTTTTAAAAAATCATAAACCAAGGCTCTTGAGTTTCGATGACGATTGTTTCAACAAGAACGCCGCTTGGTTCAGGGAATTCTGTTCCAAATACAAGGAGAGGATAGGCATCCCTTACACCTGTAACACGAGACCTGAATTACTGGACGCGCAGGCGGCCGAGGCGCTGAAAGATTCCGGCTGCAGGAAGATCAACATAGGTATTGAGTCCGGAGATGAGCGCCTGAGAAGGACGGTGCTCAACAGGAACATGAAGGACGAGGATATCGAGAGGGCGTTCAGGAACGCCAGGGAGGCGGGGCTTGAGACGATGTCTTTTAACATGATAGGCATACCCGGGGACACCAGGGAAACGATCCGCAAGACCATGGAGTTCAATAAGAAGATAAGGCCCACTTATTCTCAGGTGAGCGTATTCTATCCGTACGCGGGCACGCCTCTCGGGGAGCTGTGCAGGGAAAAGAGATACATAGAAAACGAGAATTCGGTTTTTAATTTTTTCAGGGGGTCTTCCGTGCTGAGGCTGCCGGGCCTTTCAAAAAAGGAGATAGAAGACCTTTTTATAAGGTTTGACATAGAGGTCAATCACGGCGGCGAGGATTTCGCGAGATTGTACAGAAAAAGAAAGATGAGAAACGCCCTGCTGTCCGTGTACGGCAGGATGCCTTCTTTTTTGAAGAATATAATGAGATTGATCAAAAGACGCGCGGTTTTAAATTAGAAAGGAGCGGGTATGAAATCGGAATTCGACATTTTTTATTATATCGGCCTGTATAAAAAAGAGGCCAGGAAGATAGGTAAGTCTGTTCTATGGGCTATATGTATCATATTAATAATATCATTCATACAGCCAATGGTCTATAAATCCACCGTTACCGTGCTTGCCCCGAAAGACGGCGCTCAGATGGGCGGGTTGAGCAAGTATCTCGGGCTTCCTGATTTTTCGCTCGGGGATTCCTCAAGCGACATAATCTTCTCCATATTGAAGAGCAGGAGGATGAGGGAGGATATAAACGAGCGCTTTAACAGCAACAGGAAGCGCAGGGCGTGGTGGGCGCTGGACACCTATACGGTTACCGGCGGTTTCGCGCTGGAGATAAAATGCCATGACCCTGAGTTATCCAGGGACATAGCCAATTTCGCGATAGAGAACCTGGATAAGATAAATTTTGAGCTGCAGATCACGCCTAATAAGCCTATGGTGAAGGTCCTTGACGCGGCTTTAAAAGGCGCTCCGGCGGGAAGGGATATACTTAAAAAAATCGCGGCAGGCGCGCTTTTTGTGCTATTATTCTACAGCTTCCTGATATTTTTCAGGGAGTATCTTTCCGCGCTTTATAAGAAAAGGGTTTCAGGGCAATGATATCAAGCAATCCAGTCTCAAAGAGGAAAAATCCATTCAGGGATATATATGACGCGGAGGAGTTCAGGGATATTTCAAGGCTCAGGTCCAGCGCGCGGGAATTCCCGTATCTTGTCGACGTAGAGCTTACGAACCATTGTAACCTTAAGTGCGTTTTCTGCGCTCAGATGGCGATGAAGAGAGAAAAGGGTTTTATGTCTGAGGAGACATTCAGGAAAGTGGCTGATGAATGCTCTTTGTATAAGGCGCCTTTGAGGTTTATAAGGTGGGGAGAGCCTTTTCTTCACCCGAAGGTGATGGATTTCTGCGGCTACGCGAAATCCAAGGGTCTGGCTGTCCACGTGACTAATAACGGCCTGGCTATCAGGGAACAGCACATGCGGGCCCTGGTGGAATTTGAGGTGGATTCGATAATCTTTTCCATGCAGGGCGCTACAAAGGAAGAATACGAGAAAATGAGGGACGCGCCGCGGTATGATGAATTAAAGGGCAACATAGAGACACTTATAAAGATCAGAGGCG
This sequence comes from Candidatus Omnitrophota bacterium, assembly GCA_041648935.1. Classification (GTDB taxonomy): domain Bacteria; phylum Omnitrophota; class Gorgyraeia; order Gorgyraeales; family Gorgyraeaceae; genus JBAZOA01. Next base: position 5,897 of record JBAZOA010000003.1, read on the forward strand.
GCAAGGAAAAACCATTTATCCACATATCCTCTACCATGACAAATGAGACAAGGTCTGAGATAGACGCCTTTGCAGCTTATTGGGGGAATATCGTTGATTCTGTCGGTGTCGGAAAGACCAGTTTTTCCAGGCTTTCCGAGTCTCAGGTAAGTTCTTTGGAGCGGATTAAAAAATATGAGGCTTATAAGAAACAGGAGACAATAAAGAAGTGTTACAGGCCTTGTTCCGAGGTCTACCAGAGACTGAGCGTTGACTGGGACGGAAAGGTTACGTGCTGTAACGGCGATTTTGACAATTTTATGACCGTCGGCGACATGAAAGGATCCACGCTTTTTGATATATGGAATAACAGCGCGAAGCTGAAAGCGTTCAGGGATCTTCTTGATAAAAACAGACGTGAAGGCCTCGCTTTATGCGGGACGTGCTATCACGCGTACGAAGAATTTTAGGAGCGCATATATGCCAAAGAAAAAGGTATTGGTAACCGGTTCAGACGGTTTCATAGGGAGCCATCTTGTGGAAGGCCTGGTGAATAAAGGTTACAGGGTAAAGGCTTTTGTTTATTATAATTCGTTTAATTCCCTGGGGTGGCTTGACAGCTTGGATAAGAAGTTTTTGAAAAAGATAGAGATCTTTTCAGGGGACATCAGGGACCAGAACGGGGTGAGGTCAGCTGTGAAGGGCATGGACATGGTTTTCCACCTGGCCGCGCTCATAGGTATCCCATTCTCTTACAGCTCTCCTGATTCTTATGTCGACACAAACATAAAGGGGACGCTCAATCTTCTGCAGGCGTGCAGGGACAGCGGGACAGGAAAGGTGGTTGTCACCTCGACGTCCGAGGTATACGGCACGGCGAGGCGTGTCCCCATAGACGAGACCCATCCCAAGCAGGGCCAGTCGCCTTACGCCGCGACAAAGATAGGCGCGGATTACATAGCGGAATCGTTTTTCAGGAGTTTTGACCTGCCTGTCGCCATAGCGAGGCCTTTCAACACTTACGGGCCCAGGCAGTCAGCGCGGGCCGTGATACCCACTATCATCACTCAGCTTTTATCGGGAAAGAAAGAGATAATGCTTGGCAAACTGCATCCCACAAGGGATTTTGTGTTTGTAAAAGACACCGTAGATGGTTTTATAAAAATAGGCGAGTCAGACAGTTCAATAGGCGAGGAGATCAACATAGCTACGCAGAGCGAGATATCCATAGAAGACCTCGCCGAAAAATTGATAGGCATGATCAATCCCAGGGCAAGGATAGTGTCTGATTTTATAAGGGTGAGGCCCAAGAAAAGCGAGATAGACAGGCTCCTTGGGAGCGGCGAGAAGATAAGGCGCCTTACAGGATGGAAACCGACGCGCACGCTTGACCAGGGCCTGTCCGAGACCATAAGGTGGTTCAGGGACAAAAAGAACCTCAGTCTGTACAAGGCGGATATTTACAATGTCTAAGAAGATAGTGCTGGACGCCCCCAACCTGGGGACCCTTGAGAAGAAATTTTTGGCCGGCGCCATAGACAGCGGTTATGTCTCTACCATAGGCCCTTACGTATCCAGGTTTGAGGATGAGTTCGCCCGTTATATCGGGGCCGATAAGGCTGTTTCCACGCAAAGCGGGACCTCGGCGCTTTACATGGCGCTCTATGAACTCGGCATAGGCAAGGGTGATGAGGTCATAGTGCCGGCCCTGACCTTTGTGGCGTCCGTGAATCCCATAGTGAATTTAGGCGCGATTCCTGTTTTCGCGGATGTGGATCCAAGGACATGGAATATCGATCCGAAAGACGCGGAGGGGAGGATAACCAGGAGGACAAAGGCGATACTGCCGGTGCATTTTTACGGAAATCCCTGCGACATGCGGGAGATAATGAAAATCGCCAAGAGGCATAAATTATATGTCGTGGAAGACGCGACAGAAAGTCTCGGCGCGGATTTCGAAGGCACCTATACGGGCATGTTCGGGCACATGGGTTGTTTCAGTTTTAACGGAAACAAGGTCATCACGACCGGCGGCGGAGGCATGGTGGTGAGCCGGGATAAGAAAAGACTGGGGCACATAAAATTCCTGGTCAATCAGGCCAGGGATGAGTCTAGGGGGTATTATCACCCTGAGGTCGGGTTTAATTATAGGATGACAAACGTGGAGGCGGCCTTGGGCCTCGCCCAAATGAAAAGGCTTGACGGTTTTTTAGAGAAAAAAAGGAGTTTTAACGAGATATACAGGAAGGAACTGCCCTTTCTGACTTTTCAGGAGGAATATAAAAACGCGGGGAGCTCGTGGTGGTTCACGTGCGCGCTTTTTGACAGGCATGTCGATGTCCCGCGCCTGCAGAAAAGACTGGCGGGGAAAAACATACCCACGAGAAGGATATTCACCCCGGTCACGGAGTTTCCTCCTTACAGGAAATACAGAAGGTCGGGATACGGAAATTCTTACGGCATATACGAGGCGGGTCTGTGCCTGCCCAGCTCAACATTGAATTCCGCGAAGGATATTTATCATGTCTGCGGTGTGTTGAGGTCTTTTATGGGAAGATAGCGAATGGCGCACATTATTTACGCGAAAGAAGCGGATTCAGACGTTAAAAGGTTACTGGACGCATGGCTGAATCCCGAGACCTTTGTGCTGTTGCCTGAAAGGCCGGGTGTTTCCAGGGAATGGGTGGATAACGCTGTCCGCGGGCTCCCCGAGGACGCGAGGGAAAGGCATTTTGGTCTTCTCAGTTCAGGCAGCACGGGCCAGCCAAAGCTTATAGTTGGGTCCCGTGAAAGGGCTGAGGCCCTGGCGCGGGTCATAAACGATTTTCAGGAGCTCGATGCCGCGCGGGAGACGGTATTGGCGCTGCCTCTCAGTTATTGTTACGCGTTTGTCAATCAGTGGCTGTGGTCCGTGGTTTTTAACAGGAGATTGGTCCGCGCGCGCGGCTTCAGCGCGCCTAATCTGTTTCTGGACGCGCTGGTAAATTCAAGGGACGGGATGCTGTGTCTCACCGCGTCTCAGGTGCCGTTGTTTTATAAGTATTTCAAGGATAAGGCCGTTTTCCCGGGGATCATAAGGTTGAATTTCGCGGGCGCGCCTTTTCCGCAGAAAGACATGGATAGGATACACGGGATTTTTCCAAGTGCGAGGATATTCAATAATTACGGATGCGCTGAGGCCATGCCCAGGCTTACCGCAAGGTCTGAGCGCGCCGGCCTGGAAGGCAATAACGTGGGCAGGCCTTTGCCCGGGGTGAGACTGAAGAGAGATGAGCAGGGCAGGATCCTGTTTATCAGCAGGTATTCAGCGGTGGGGTTTTATGACGATGAAGGTTATAAGCCGATAAAAGAAGGGGAATGGACAGCGTCAGGCGATTACGGGGAAGAGATAGAAGGCGGTTATTGGCGCGTGAACGGCAGGGCTGACGATGTATTCAAGCGGTTCGGGGAAAAGGTGTCGATGCCCCAGTTGTTGGACACTGTCCGCTCAAGCTGGTCAGGAGAGGCGGTGTTTTACAGGGAAAAGGATGATAACGGTGAAGACGGTTGCGTGCTCGTGGTCAGCCCGGAGCCCAGCGAAAAAGAATACAGGGATATATTGAGCGTATTCAGGAAAAATCATACCAGGGCCCAATGGCCGATAAGGCTGGAGAGCGTTGATTCGTTTCCATTTCTGGGAAACGGGAAGATAGACCGTTCAGCCCTGGTAAAGAGGCGCGATAAGGCGGTTCACTGGCATCAGCGTTTTTGACATGGATAACAGGGAAAGATTAAAAAAGCTGTTCATGGATGTGTTTCTGCTGAGCCCGGAAGAGTTCAGTTTTGAGTTAAAGAGAGAGGATATATCGGCGTGGGATTCTTTCGGGGTGGTGGCCCTGGCCGCGGCGCTGGACGACGTGTTCGGCTGCCGTATCAGCGCGGAGGAGGCCATGGACATCAGGGACGTGGCGGGCGCCATGAGGGCGCTGGAAAAAAAGGGGATTTCTTTTCATGATTGAGAAAAATATTGTTCTTATGGGGGCAGGTTCTGTCGGTAAGGTAATGCTGGAGGCGATGTCCGCGTTGAACTCCGTGAACCGCAAGGAGATCCTGACGCCTCTGGCGTTCGTGGATAAGGCCCCGGACAAGATAGGCACGAGGATCAACGGGGTAGATGTTATTTCCCTTGAAGAGGCCGCGGGCCTCAAGCGCAAAGATCTTTATTTCATAGCGTCTGTCGGGGCGCCCTGGCTTAGAAAGGACATCATAGAGGGGCTCAGGAAAATTATACCTGACGCCAGGTTTGCCACGATCGCGCATCCTTCAGCCGTGATAATGCCCGGGGCCAGTATCGGCGAAGGGGTTTATGTAGGCGCGAACGCCACCGTTTCCATAGAGTGCCGCGTGATGCCGCACGCCATGCTTAATTATAATGTTGTCATGGGTCATAATTGCGTGCTGGGCGAATATTCTGTCGTGAGCCCGCTCTGCCACCTGGCGGGATACGTGAGGATAGGGAGGTCCACGTTCCTCGGCGGAGGCGTCATGACATATCCCGGCGTGAGGATAGGGGATGACTGCGTGATAGGCGCGGGTGTTATCGTGCCAAGGGATGTGCCTGATAAAAAGAAGATAATAACCAAGCCAAACACCATGGAGTTCGGGATAGGGGACGAGCGTTTCAACAAGGCGGGGTAGACATGTGCGGATTCGCGTGCGTGGTCAAAAAAGGCCGCGTAAACGATAAAGACATAAAAGACATAGAGCTGATGAATCGCGCCATAAGGCATCGCGGGCCTGACAGCGAGGGTTATTATCATTCTGACTTTTTCGCCGGCGCCAGCTCGCGCCTCGCCATCATAGACCTGGATGAAAGGGCGAACCAGCCAATGCTGGACGAGGAAAAGAGGCGTGTCCTTTTCTTTAACGGCGAGATCTATAATTATGAGGAAATAAGGGAGAGGCTTAAAGGCGCGGGGCACGTCTTCAGGACTGAGTCTGACACAGAGGTGGTCTTGAGGTCTTTCGCGGAGTGGGGCGCGGAGTGCGTCAATAAATTCGTGGGCATGTTCGCCTTCGCGATATTTGATCTGAAGAACAGGGATGTATACCTATTCAGGGACCAGATAGGGATAAAACCTTTATATTTTTATCGCGATAAGGATAAATTTTATTTCGCGAGCGAGATACGGCCTTTTTTAAAGATCATGAGCCTGAGGCCTGATTACGACAGGCTGGTTGAATACAGCATATTCGGCGACGTGGCGGGCAGCCAGACCCTGTTCAAGGGCATCATGGAATTGATGCCGGGACATTTTATAAAGCTGAACAGGGACCTTGATTGCGATATCCGCGGGTATTTTGACATGAAGGACTCGTTCCTGAATAACGGCAGGCGTCATTCCATGGTTGAATTGGAAGACCTGTTGAATCATAGCGTGGTCCAGCATACCAAAAGCGATGTCGGCTACGGCATCCAGCTCAGCGGAGGCCTGGATTCCAGTTACGTGCTGTCTGTTCTGGCCTCAAACAACAAGCAGCGCATAGAGACGTTTTCGATAAGCCTGGATGGTTACAAAGAGCTGGACGAGACTAAATATCAGAAGTCCTGCGCGGAGAGATATAACACGATCCATCACGGTTATTCTTTCAGGAACAGTGATTTTAGGGAGCTTCTGGCGAAGAGTGTATGGTTTTTCGAGTATCCGCTGCCGCATCCTAACGTGGTGCCTACTTACATCGTATGCCGCAAGGCGCAGGAGAGGAAGGTCAAGGTCCTGTTATCCGGGGAAGGCGGGGATGAGGTCTTTGGCGGATACAGGTGGTATTTTGAAAAAAAAGGCGATAAAAAACCAGACAGGGAAGAATTGGTTTATAGGGCGTCTTATAACAGACCGGAGGCCATGCGGAATATTTTCAATAAGCTTGAGCTGGATTTGAGCGACAGAAGGCGCATCGCGGCCGGCCTGAAGGATGATTTTTCGTCGTTGCTTCTTCTGGACCAGACGTGCCATCTGCGGAAGTGGCTCCAGAAACAGGACAGGATCGGCATGGCGTGTTCCATAGAGATGAGGGTGCCTTATTGCAATATCCTGCTCATGAACTACGTGAACGGTATAAGCGGCAAGGACAAGACCAACTCTTTTGTTGAGCCGAAATATCTTCTCAAGAAGATAGCGGAGAAATATCTTCCGGGCGAGCTTGTGTGGCGTCAGAAGGTAGGATTCGCCATCCCGCTTGAGGATTGGTTCAGGGATGAGGAAGGCCTCAGGGGTTTTCTGGGGTATTTAAAGGACAAGACGTTCGTTGATAGGGGTATATATGACGTCCGGTTGACGGATAAGATCATGGATGATCATCTGCGGGGCAAGGCCAATAACGGCAGGCTTCTGTGGACGCTTCTGAACATAGAATTGTGGCACAGGATTTTCGTGGACAGGACAATGGATTTTTGAATGAGGGAGCGGCGTGAATAAGACAGACAGGTTTACATCGGATTATTACGGTGGATTTCAACACAGATATTTCGCTGACGAGAAACTCTCGGAAGGGTTTGTGAGGCATCACAAGAGAAATTTTCAGAAATATTTTTGTTTAAAGGAAAGCGATTTCGCGGGCAAGAAGGTCCTTGAGACAGGCTGCGGCTCAGGGAAGCACGCGGTCGTATTGGCCTTGATGGGGGCCGATGTCGTGGCCGTGGATCTATCCCTTCATAACATAAAGATCGCCGGCAGATTCAAGAAGATGTATGGATTAAAAAATCTCAAATATGTTCAGCATGACCTTATGAAACCCTTTAAAGAACGGGGATTTGATCTGATATCTGCGCATAATTGGGTCCACCACGCTAAAAATCCCTCTTTGGTAATAAGGAATCTGGTATCCGATAATCTCAGAATCAACGGAAGGATATATTTAAGCTTGTATCACGCCAGGACGTTTCGGTTTTTTATCGCTCATATAGCCAGAAAGGTCCTAAAAAAAAGACATTATAAAATAATGCGGGACATTGTAAAATTTCATTTTCCCAATGGTTTTTCTGAATTTCATAATCCGGAAGACGTATTTTTAGAGAATATCTTTGACGATTATTTTGTGCCGTATATGATGCCCATAGATTACGATATAATAATGAAAGACCTTGGGATTCTCGGGTGCGATCCAATCACTCCTGTCCCTTCTGTCCCGGCCGGGCCTTATGGCTTGGATAATATTAAGCTCAGGATGGGTTTTGAGAAAAGGGAGGATGCGGCATACAGGGGGCGTTTATTTTTCACAAAAGCGATAGATGAATTCAGCGGTGAGCTGCCTTCAGACGTTTCAGCGTCCGTCAGGCTCGCTAAAAGGGCGATAAGGCGCGTAAACAGTCTTGATAATCCATATCTGACATGCGCCTTTTGCCTGGGGTTATATAAGGTAAGGGCCTTTACGTCCGGCGACAGCATGGGGACAAAGCACGCGGCGCTTCAAAGATATCTGGGCATGGTCCTGTCGGATTCATTAAGGCCTATTTCTTACATGTATGACGTTAAAAAGTTATATGGACAGCGCGAGGATAAATGAAATGAAAAAAATATTTATAATAGCTGAGGCGGGCGTGAATCATAACGGGAGCGCGGCGCTGGCAAAGAGATTGATAGACGCCGCTCTGCGCTCAGGCGCTGACGCGGTAAAATTCCAGACATTCAGGTCAGAGATGTGCGTGACCAAATCAGCCCCAAAGGCCCTGTATCAGACCAGGACGACCCTGAAAGGCGAGTCCCAGCTTGAGATGTCAAGGAAGCTTGAGTTAAGCGATGAGGATTTCAGGGTCCTGCGCGATTACGCCGCTAAAAAAGGGATAATGTTTTTATCTACCCCTTTTGACCTGGAGAGCGTGGATTTTCTGGATAAGCTGGGCCTTAAGATTTTCAAGATCCCTTCAGGAGAGATCGTTAATCTGCCTTACCTGAGGAAGGTAGGGGGCTTGCGGAAAAAGATTATCATGTCAACAGGCATGTCTGACCTCAGAGAGGTCAAAAAGGCGCTGAGCGTCCTGATAAAGTCAGGAACGGCCAAGAGGGATGTAACAGTCCTGCATTGCAATACAGAATATCCCACGCCCATGAAAGACGTGAATTTGTCAGCGATGGTAACAATCAGGAAGTCCCTTGGGGTCAGGGTTGGTTATTCTGATCACACGCTCGGCATAGAGGTCCCTGTGGCGGCCGCCGCGCTGGGCGCTGAAGTTATCGAGAAACATCTCACGCTGGACAGGAAGATGAAGGGGCCGGATCACAGGGCATCTTTGGAGCCGGATGATTTTAGGAAGATGGTCATTTCCATCAGGAATATAGAGATGGCGCTGGGCGACGGAAATAAAAGGCCGTCGCCGTCAGAATTGAAAAATAAAAACATGGCGCGTAAGAGCATAGTAGCGTCCAGGCCTATTAAAAAAGGCGGGGTCTTCAGCGAATACAACATTACGGTGAAGAGACCCGGTACCGGCATGAGTCCCATGCGCTGGGATAAGGTCATGGGCAGGACCGCGAAAAAGGACTTCATGGAAGATGAGGCTATAAGATTATGACCAGAAAAATATGCGTGGTTACGGGTTCAAGGGCGGAATACGGCCTCCTCAGGCCTCTCCTGGAGGAGATCAGGAAAGATAAGGCCCTGAGGTTATTTCTGGTTGTTACCGGCGCGCACTTGTCCGGGGAATTCGGCCTCACTTACAGAGAAATAGAGAAGGACAGGTTCAGGATAAGCGGCAAGGTAGACATATCGTTAAAGACAGATATCCCTTCAGGTATAGCGCGTTCCACCGGCCTTGCCGTATCAAATTTCGCGAGACTGTATGAAACCATGAAGCCTGATATCGTCGCGGCGCTGGGAGACAGGTTTGAGATCTTTGGCGCCGTTACCGCGGCGCTCATCAGCAGGATTCCGGTGGCGCACATAGGCGGCGGAGAACTCACGGAAGGTTCCATTGACAATTCTTTTCGTTACGCCATAACAAAGATGAGCCACCTGCATTTTGTGTGCACCGAGGAATACAGGAGAAGGGTCATGCAGCTGGGCGAAGACCCCAAGACTATTTTTAATGTCGGTTCGCTGGGGCTTGATAATATCAGGTATTTGAGGCTTCTGTCCAAGAAGGAACTGGAAACAAGGTTCGGTTTTGAGTTTAGCCGCCGCAATCTGCTGGTTACTTTTCATCCCGCTACCCTGGATGAGGCGCCGGCCGCGGCGCAATTCAGGGAATTATTGGCCGCCGCGGACAACTTAAAGGACACGAAGATATTTTTCACCAAGGCGAACGCGGATACGGGCGGCAAGGCGATCAACAGGATGATAGACAGATACGCGGCCGGCCGCGGAAACAGTATCGTTGTTTTTGATTCCATGGGGCATCTGGGCTATCTCTCGATGATGCGGTTCGTGGACGGCGTGGTCGGGAATTCCTCGAGCGGGATAGCCGAGGCGCCCAGTTTCAAAATAGGCACCGTCAATGTCGGCGACAGGCAGAGGGGCAGGGCGAGGGCCGCCAGCGTGATAGATTGCGCGCCGGACAGGCGGGAGATATCGAGGGCCATACAAAAGATTTACAGCGCCGGTTTCAAGGCACGGCTGGCCGGGACAGTGAATCCTTACGCGGCCAAAGGCAGCGCGGCGAGAAAGATAAAAGATGTTCTGAAGAATCACCGCCTGGACAATATTTTAAAGAAAAAGTTCCACGACGTTATTTTTAAGGATAGGAGATAGGCATGCTGACCAAAGATATTTTCATACATGAGACGGCGTCAGTGAAAGACGCCCTGAAGAAGCTTGATAAGACGGCTGAAAAGGTGCTCCTGGTCGTGGACCAGGATAACGGTCTTCTCGGGACAGTGACGGACGGGGACATAAGGCGTTATATACTGAAAGGGAAAAGCCTGGAAGGGCCATTGAGGGATGTCTATAACAGGCACTCTGTTTCCATAAAAAAAGATGACTATACGATCGAGCTGGCGCGCGAGGCCCTGCTCAAGAATAAGATAGAGCTGGTGCCTGTGATAGACGGCGGCAAGAAGGTCATAGATTTCGCGACATGGAATCAGGTCTTTTCCGGGAATACCCTGAATGATTCCGCCGCGGGTAAAATAGACGTGCCCGTGGTCATAATGGCCGGAGGCAGGGGATTCAGGATGGAGCCTTTCACGAAGATCCTGCCAAAGCCGCTCATACCCATAGGCGATAAGCCGATAATAGAGGTCATAATAGACGGTTTCAGAAAGCGCGGCGTGAAAGAGTATTACGTTACGCTCAACGAAAAAGGAGAGATGATAGAGGCCTATTTCAGTCACGTGGAAAAGGATTACGATATAAAATATATCTGGGAGAAAGACGGGTTTCTCGGGACAGCCGGAAGCCTGAAATTCCTGAAGAATCAGATCAGCGATATTTTCATAGTGTCCAATTGCGACGTCATAGTGAAGGCGAATTTTGAGGAGGTCGTGAATTTTCACAAGGACGAAAACGCCTCGCTTACCGTATTGTCGTGTATCCAGCATCATCAGATACCGTACGGTGTCATAAAATTCAAGGAAAAAGGCGAGGTGATAGAGATAGTGGAGAAACCAGAGTACACCTTCGCGGTAAATACCGGCATCTACATACTGAGCAAGTCATCTCTCGGGTACATACCGGATAAAACTTATTTTGACATGACCGATCTCATAAAGACCCTGATCAAGGACGGTAAGAGGGTTGTCACATATCCGGTGAACGGCAAGGATTACATAGACATAGGACAATGGGAAGAGTACAAGAAGTCGGTGGAGAAACTGCAGTTTTTTAAATAACATGTATAAAGACAAGACAATATTGGCGTTGATACCCGCGAGGGGCGGCAGTAAGAGGCTCAGGGGAAAGAATATCAGGTCCTTGAACGGCAAGCCCCTGATCGCGTGGACCGTCGAAGAGGCCATGAAGAGCGGTTATGTGGATAATGTGGCGGTCTCTACCGATGACAGGAAGATAGCGGCCGTAAGCAGGGCGCGCGGCGCGGCCGTGCCTTTTCTGAGGCCGGCCAGGCTCGCGACAGATAGCGCGAGCGGTATGGATGTATTGCTGCATGCCGTAGATTGGTTTGAGAAAAAAGGGAAGCGTTATGACCTGATCTTGCTCCTGCAGCCGACATCCCCTTTAAGGACGCGCGCGGATATAGATAACGCCATACGTCTTCTCTTTTCAAAGAAGGCCGGGGCGATTGTCTCCGTTTATAAATCAGGGCACAAGCCTTATTGGTCAGATACCCTGCCGAAAAACAGGTGCATGAAAGATTTCATGAAAGGCTCCGGGTTCAAGGCGGGCGCGCCCGAGAGATACACGCTTAACGGGGCCATCTATCTGGGTTATAGCGATTACATAAGAAGGCATAGGGGTTTTATCGGCCAAAAGACATTCGCGTATGTCATGCCGGAAGAGAGATCAGTTGATATAGACAATGAGTTTGATTTCTGGTTAGCGGGGCGGGCTTTAAAAAAACATAAATGATAAAAAGAATAATATTAATCAGCCATTCAAGGTTTACCGCCAGGGATCATGAGAGATTCGGCGTGGAGACGCTGTCCAGGAACGGATTCAGGGTGGAGGTCTGGGACATCTCCTCCATAATCTATCCTGAGCTCGCGGGGAGCCACAGGTCTTTTGACTTGTCGGATTACGGCGGTCTCGTGATGTTTGACGATAAGAAAAAGGCGCGAAGCGCCCTGGCCGCGCTTTCCAGGGAGGATTTTGTCGTAACCTCCCTGAGCTATAATTCAAAGGGTCTGTGGTTTTACAGGGCGCTGTCGAGATCAAAGGCGGGTTACGCGGTTCGTTACGTGAACGCGGTGCCTTTTTTTCGAGGGAAAAATAAGGCGGCGGACGCGTTCAGAAAAATCAAGGGCCTGAGACGCGCGAGGACATGGAAGGATTTATTGATGAAGCTCCCGCCCTGGTCGCTGGGCGTGAGGCCGGCCGGATTATTCATATGCGGCGGAGAAAAATGGGGCGAGTACAGGCGTTATTACAGGTATCCCGTGGGTAAAGACGCGGACATATTGCCGGCCCATGCCCTTGATTATGATTTGTATCTGGATGAGAGGCACAGCGGCGGCGCGGGGGAAAGGCCCATGGCGGTATTTCTGGATGAGTATGTGCCGTTTCATCCTGATCAGAAAATATGCGGAGGAGGTCATTTTGTTAACGCGGACAGGTATTACATGCTGCTTAATGGTTTTTTTGACGCGGTCGAGAAAAACACGGGCCTAAGCGTGGTCATCGCCGCGCATCCGAGGTCATGTTACGAGGACAAAGGAGATTATTTCAAAGGCCGCAGCGTGTTGAAAGGCAGGACGATACAGCTTATAAAAGAGAGCAGGCTTGTGCTAAGCCATTGCAGCACGGCCCTGAACTTCGCGAATCTTTTCTATAAGCCCGTGGTCTTCATGACCTGTTCAGAACTGAGCAAGATTCACGGGGACAAAAATGATTACATAGGGAAATTCGCGGCGCTGTTCGGCAAGAGGCCCGTGGCCATAGACGATTACGACGGCGAAGTGGACTGGCGCGAGGAATTAAAGATAGACAGGGAAATGTATGACAGGTATCGCAGGCATTACATAAAGACAGCGGACAGCCAGGACCTGCCTTGCGCGCAGATCCTGGCGGATAAACTGAAATCGTACAGATAGAGAGGTGGGCATGGCTATTTTTGATAACAAGTCGGTGCTGATAACGGGCGGGACAGGCTCTTTCGGGAAGAAGTTCGCGGATACTATCCTCAGGAGGTGCAAGCCTAAGAAGGTAATAATATACAGCAGGGACGAGCTCAAGCAATACGAGATGCAGCAGCAGTTCAAAGGTCATGACAATATCAGGTTTTTCATAGGAGACGTGCGCGACAGGGATAGGCTCATGATGGCGTTTCAGGGCGTGGATTACATACTTCACGCGGCCGCGCTGAAGCAGGTGCCGGCCATGGAATACAATCCGGCTGAGGCGGTCAAGACAAACACTTTCGGGGCCATGAACATAATAGACGCCGCCATAGAGCGGAACGTCAAGAAGGTCGTGGCCCTCAGCACTGACAAGGCGTGCAACCCGATAAATCTTTACGGCGCCACCAAGCTGTGTTCGGATAAATTGTTCGTGGCCGGCAACACCTATTCCGGCAAGGCGGACACCAGGTTCAGCGTGGTGAGATACGGCAACGTGGCCGGATCCAGGGGCAGCGTAATCCCGTTCTTCGCTCAGAAGATGGAAGAAGGGGTCATACCGATAACAGACAAGAGGATGACGAGGTTTTTTATCACGCTCGAGCAGGCCGTTGATTTTGTCATAAAGTGTTTCGAGGTGATGCGGGGAGGAGAGCTTTTTGTGCCCAAGATACCGAGCGTGAGGATCATGGATCTGGCAAAGGCCATGGCCCCGGACTGCAGGATAAAGATAGTGGGGATCAGGCCGGGCGAGAAACTGCACGAGGCCATGGTTTCACAGGATGACGCCAGGAACACACTGGAATTCAAGGATTATTACATAGTGAAACCGAGTTTTCCGTGGTGGGATGATACCATACATTATGACGGTAAGGCTGTGCCTGATGGATTTGTCTACGCCAGCGATAAAAATAAAGATTGGCTGGAGGGGGCCAGGCTGAAGAAACTCCTGAATTCCATATGATCCCGTACGCCAGGCAGAATATTGATAACGATGACGTGAAGGCCGTTATTGACGCCCTGAAGTCGGACTATCTGACCCAGGGGCCCAGGGTAAATGAGTTTGAGAGGAAGGCGGCTGATTATTGCGGGGCAAGATACGCGGTGGCCCTGAATTCAGGCACGTCAGCCCTGCACGCGGCCTGTTTCGCCGCGGGCCTTAAACGCGGTGACGAGGCTATAACCTCCGCCATCAGTTTCGCGGCCTCGAGCAACTGCGTATTGTACTGCGGGGCAAGGCCGAGGTTCGCGGATATACTGGAGGATACCGTGACCATGGACCCTGTTTCAGCGAAAAAGCTAATGAACAGGAAGACCAAGGTGATCATACCGGTTGATTTCGCGGGCCATCCTTCTGAATTGGAGGAGATACGCGGAATAGCCGAAAAGTGCGGCGTAACAGTGATAGAAGACGCGGCGCACGCGCTCGGCGCGGAATACAAAAAAACCAGGATAGGTTCCTGTTTATATTCTGACATGACTATATTGAGTTTTCACGCCGTAAAACATATAACCACCGGCGAGGGCGGCATGGTGCTTACCAACAGGAAAGACCTTTATGACAAATTGATCATGTTCAGGACGCACGGTATCACCAGGGATAAGGATAAATTATTCGATAAGGATAGGCCCAGGTGGTTTTACGAAATGCAGTTTTTGGGTTTTAATTACAGGATCACGGACATGCAGTGCGCGCTGGGATTGAGCCAGATGGGCAAACTGGACAGGTTCGTGGAATCAAGGAGGCATCTGGCGGATTGTTACAGGCGCGCTTTGAGCGGGGTAAAAGACGCGGTCTGTCTGGCTGAAAGGCCGTACTCCAGGTCCAGCTGGCATATTTTTCCGGTACGCCTGAAAAAGAACCGTGACCGGGCGTTTGACAGTCTGGCCGCGGCCGGCGTGAGCGCCAATCTGCATTATATCCCGATATATCTGCACCCATATTATAAAAAGATGGGATACGGGAAGGGTTTGTGCCCGGCGTCCGAGTCCTATTATAAAGAGGCCTTGACGTTGCCTCTCTATCCCGGGATGTCAGAGGAAGACGTTAAAACAGTTGTCGGCGCGATAAAGGCCGTGATGGGTAATACATGAAGTTATTGACAGAGGATTTATTGTCACAACTGCGGTTCGCTGATAAGGCCAGGGTCCATAAGACCCCCGAATACCTGGAATGGCTTAATTCTGACCTGGTCATGACAGTGAGGGAATACGTCGAACTGAATGGCCTGGCGCGATCGCGTTTCATAAGAGGCATGAACAGGGCCTTCGGTACAACCAGATTTGATATATTATTGAAAAAATGGCTGGTGGAATATTTTCTGAAGCTATTCAGGGCCATGGATGAATATGAAAATGTCAGCCTCGAGGATAGTCCGCTTAATAGGTTTGGCGTGGAAAAATACAGGTCCAGGTTCGGGAGACTTCCGAATATAGGATGGCGCGCTTCACCCTCCGCGCCCCAGAGGATCTTCAGCGTTTTTTTCAGAAGCGTGGTCACGGCGCTTTACCTTGGCCTGAACAGGGGTCTGAATCTCTGGCCGTTGAGGACAAGGTATAAGGTAATGCGCGAGGCCATCTGGGGCCTGTATGGGACAGGCGGGTATCATTTTCACGACGATTTTTTTGTGGACGGGGATCTGATAAAGAAAAAAGACCTGATTTTATTTTCAAGGGGTGCCCCCGAGGAAAAGGGCAGGCTCAAGGCCCGCGAGGACGCGAGGAAGTCAGGTTACGCGCATTTTAATCTATTGTCCCTGCCGCTCGGCGCCGGGGTCTTGTTCTCAAGGGTGATACCCAAGTACGTGTTTTCAGGCGGCGCGGCATTGGCGAGGGAACTCAACGGAAGACATTTTTCTTTGTATCTGAGCGTGTATCTGTATTTTATCCGGAACGGCCTGCCGTATGAGAAAGTGTTTTCCCGTTTCAGTGTAAATTCAGAGCTGGGCCACAGTTATTTTTCAGCCGGGCATGTAGCGGAGGCCATCGTGTGCCAGAGCCGCGGGACCGGATATTATCTCATGCACTGGTCCGATAATTCAGTAGGCATAGATTCGCATATTTTGTCTTTTTTGGGGTGCGACGCGTTTTTATTATGGGGCATGTCCCATGTCCAGGGTGTTGAGGGCGCCGCGGATATACTGATGCCCGCTGGCTACGTGTTCAAGAGGTTTATCCTGGAAGCCAGGGCAGAAAGAGAAAAGGTCATGGCGGAGATGGGCATAAGGCCCAAGGGTAAGGTGATATCTTTTTTTGACGAATCTTTCGGAAATGAGATAAAGATGACGGAAGAACAGTGTCTGGGATTTTGGGAAACGGCGTTAAGATTGGCCCGGTCAGAGACGCGGGACACCGTGGTGATAAAACCCAAAAGCCTGTCCAAATTCAATGATTTGTCCGCGGCCCGCAAGGAAAGGTTTCTGGCTATAAAGGAAGGGCTTGAGGGTCTTGGGAATGTCCATGTAGTTTCTTCGGGAAGATGGTCGTTTGCCGAGGTCATAGGGATTTCCGATTTAGTCGTCACGCAGGGCATGACCAGCTCAAGCACCATAGCGATAATATGCGGTATCCCGGGGCTGTATCTGGATCAGGCTGATTACAATCACCCGTTCTCAAGGCTTTTTAAGGACATCCTGGTTTTTGACGAACCTGAAAAATTATTGGCGATGGCGCGTAAAATAGTAAACGGGGAAGAGGATGTCCTAAAAAAGATCCCGGCGGATATCCTGAGAGGGCTTGACGCGTATGAGGATGACAGGGGGATAGATATATTCCGCCGCGTATTGTCAGGAGACGTTAAAAAGAAGGTCGGTGTTATCGTGCAGGCGAGGATGGGTTCGACGCGCCTGCCCGGCAAGACAATGAAGCCGATCCTGGGCAGGCCCATGCTGGAGATATTGATAGAAAGATTAAAGAGGTGCAAGTCCGCGGACGAGCTGATCGTGGCGACTACCACGGATAAAAAAGACGATCTTATAGAAGAGCTGTCGGGCCGGCTGGGCGTTTTATGTTTCAGGGGAGACGAGGAAGACGTGCTCAACAGATATTATGAGGCCGCCAGGGCCCGCGGGCTGGATGTCATAGCGAGGGTGACTTCCGATTGTCCTTTGATGGATCCTGTTCTTGTAGATGACATGATAGGGTATTATCTCGGGAAGCGGTCCGTTGATTACGCGTCAAACACGATCAGGAGGACTTATCCAAGGGGTTTTGATATAGAGGTCTTCAGTTTTGAGAGTTTGAGGCGTTCGGCGCTCAATGCCGGTAAGAAATATCAGAGAGAGCATGTCACACCTTATATTTACGAGAATATGAGGACGGCTGTCCGCGTCAATCAAGCGGACTATTCCAGGTACAGGGTCACGGTGGATACGGCGGAGGATTTCGAGCTCGTATCTTTTGTTTACGAGGCGCTATACAATAAAGATAAGGATTTTGGCTGGAAGGATGTCGTTGATTTCCTTGATTCAAGACCGGACGTGGCGCGCATAAATCAGCGCGTGGAGCAGAAAAAGACGGTATCATGACAAAGATAGCGGTCATAACGGAAGGCGGGAGGCGCAGGGGCTTGGGTCATGTCACCAGGTGCCTTGGTCTTTACTCGGAATTAGAAAAAAAGGGCCTTGGGCCGTATTTTATTGTCAATGACGACCCGGCCGTGGCGGCGTATCTAAAAGGCAAACGAGCCAGGTTTTATAAGTCAGGAAAATCCGCGGCAAGCGCCATAGCGGAGTTATGCGCCGGCGCGGATATCGCGATAGTGGATTCTTATGATTTAAACAGGCCCGCTTACGTGAAGATAGGCTCTGTAGTCAGGATGCTGGTCTCAATCGACGACAACAACAGGATCGACTATCCTGACGGGATCGTCGTCAATGGTTCTATCTACGCGTCCAGGATTGGTTACGCGAGGTCAAGACGCAAGGCATATCTTTTGGGGCCCAGATACATCCCGATGCGGCCGGAATTCATCAGATTCGGCAGCAGGAGGATAAGGAAGGACATAAAAAATATACTCATCACGTTCGGGGGCAGTGATTCAAGGATGATTACCCCGAAGGTGCGGGATTTTATTTTAGACAGGTTTCCGGGCGTGAGGCTTGATGTCATTGTAGGAAAGGCCTTCAGGGATATAAAAAAATTAAAGAAGTCGGGAAGCGGGAGGGTCAGATATCATTACGATATAAGCGCCAAAGAAATGCTCAGGCTCATGCTCAGGTCTGACGCGGCTGTGTCAGCCGGCGGCCAGACGCTTTATGAATTGGCCAGGACAGGGACGCCATGCGCGGGCGTGTGCGTCGCGGATAATCAGGTCAATAATCTTAAAGGATGGCGGGACAGCGGATTTCTGGTTTATTGCGGATGGTATAACAGCCCGGGTTTATTGAACAGGATAGGGAAGGCGATCATCGGCATGCGGGATGAGGAAACAAGGCGCGGGATGTCCGCGGTTGGCCAGCGCATGGTTGACGGCAAGGGCGCGAAAAGACTCGCAGAGGAGATATCAGCCAGGCATGGAACTCAGTATTAGGAAGGCCAGTACGGAAGACATGAGAGATCTTTGGTCATGGAGAAACCATCCGATGACGCGCAGGTGGTCGTTTAACACCGATGAGATACCGTACGCGGATCACGAAAAATGGTTTTATGAAAATATAAAAAATGAGAAGGTAAGCATATATATCGCGGAGAATGATAAAGGGGAAAAGATAGGTCAGGCGCGGTTTGACGATGATGGCGGGCGTGAAGCCCGTATAAGCGTGAATCTCAATCCGGATTTTTTTAATATGGGGCTGGGCGCGGAAGTCATACGGATGTCCACAGGGGCCTTTTTAAGGGACAGGACGGATGTAAATAAAATAGCAAGCGAGGTCATAAAAGGCAACGAGGCCTCGCTTAAGGTATTCATGAAGGCCGGATATTCTGTCTCAGGAGAGGGGAATAAGCGCGGCAGGGAAATAATAATATTGGAATATAACGCGGGCAGGCTTAAATGAAATCTGAGATCAGGATAACAAAGGGGCGTTTCATAGGAAAGGGGCACCCCTGTCTCGTGATAGCCGAGATCTCGGCGAATCATGGGCAGGATTTTAACTCGGCAGTCAGGCTGATCAGAAAGGCTAAATCATGCGGGGCGGACGCCGTGAAATTCCAGGCGTATACCCCGGATACCCTGACCATAGATTCGGACAGGAAGCATTTCAGGATCAGGCACCCCAGATGGGGCAGACAGACCCTGTACCAGTTGTATAAAAAGGCGTACACGCCGCGGCCGTGGTTCAGGAAACTGAAAAAGGCGGCGGATGACGCGGGCATCATGTTTTTCGCGACGGCCTTTGACAAGAGTTCGGTTGACATGCTTGAGGAGCTGGATGTCCCGCTGCACAAGATAGCCTCTTTTGAACTGGTGGACCTGCCCTTGATAGAGTACGCGGCGAAAACAAAAAAGCCGCTTATCATGTCTGTCGGCATGGCGGCGCGAAACGAGATAAAAGAGGCGCTTGACGCCGCGAGGGGCGCGGGCGCGAGAGACATAGTGCTGTTGAAATGCGTGAGCGATTATCCCGCGGCCCCGGAAGAGATAAATCTGAATACGATGGCGGACATGAGAGACAGGTTCAGGTGCCTGACAGGGCTTTCGGACCATTCGCTCGGCATAAATGTGTCTCTGGCCGCGGCCTCCCTGGGCGCGAGCGTCATAGAGAAACATTTTATAATGTCGAGGAAGATAAAGACGCCGGACAGTTTTTTTTCAATAGAGCCGGAGGAACTCAGGACCCTCGCGTCCGGTGTGAAAGAAATAGGCAAGGCCCTGGGCAAGGTTCATTACGGCCTGACAGAAGGGGAGAGGAAGAGCAGGGTTTTCAGGCGTTCCTTGTTTGTGGTGAAAGACATGAAAAAGGGAGAGTTGTTTACGGAGGGTAATGTCCGTTCGATACGGCCGGCGCACGGCATGCATCCGAGAGAGCTCGGAGCTGTCTTGGGGCGCACGGCGGCCAGGGACATAAAAAAAGGCACGCCTTTGGCAAGTAGATTGTTTGGATAGTTTTTCCGGCGGCCAGGCCTACGAAAAGACGCTCGGCCGCCCCGGCGAGGCGGCCTCGCTCCGCGCCGCTTCTCGCTCGTCCCGACACTTTTAGTGTCGGGACACCGTGCCCGCTCGAACCGGCGTAGGCTTTTCTTTAGGCCTGGCCGCCGGAAAAACATAGCTTAGTCATAAAACGGCGTTGGGCGAGCCGGGTCTTAGATAAAAAACTTTACATTCCAGCAATACTGGTTTGTCAAGTTGTTTGAAATTAAAAGATAGATTTGGGGCATATTGATAAGTGATAGCTAAATCGGTATAACAAGATATGATCTTTCTGACAGTCAGGGGTTTGGAAGGCTTCTTTGTTTTGCGTAATCTCAAGACTACCGGACGAGTAAAGATATTGCCTGTCAAAACAAAAAAGAGTGAGGCCCAGCTGAACTAAAAACAGATCTATTGTCAGAACGTTTAGGCCGAACGTCCTGACAAACCCCTGGCTGCCAGAAAGATGCAGGGTAAATGGTAAAGCAATATGATAGGCGTTATAGATTATAATATGGGGAATATACAGTCAGTGGTGAATGCCTTTGAGTATCTGGCTAAGCCGGTGACAGTGATTAAGGATGAGGCCGGGCTGAGCAAGGTCGACAAGATAGTGCTTCCCGGCGTGGGGGCCTTTGGCATGGGGATGAAACACCTGACAGATATGGGCATGGTGGACGCCCTGAACCAAGAGGTGCTGGTTAACAGGAAGCCTTTTCTGGGCATATGCCTCGGCATGCAGCTTATATGCAAAGAGAGTTTTGAATTCGGGCATTTTGACGGCCTGGGATGGGTGGACGCGAGCGTCCGGAAATTAAAGGCCGCCCCGGGCCTGGCTATCCCTCATGTGGGATGGGATGATTTGAAAATAAAAAGACAAAATTGCTTATTGCGCGGCGAAAACGGGCGCTTCCCGGACGTGTATTTTGTTCACAGCTATTACGCGGATCCAGTCGATCCCGGCGTGGTAACAGCCGTCTGTGACTATGGCATGGAATTCCCGGCGGCCATTGAAAAAGACAATATATTCGCGGTGCAGTTTCACCCTGAGAAGAGCCAGAAGGCCGGTCTTGATATGCTGAAAGAATTTTCGGAGGCCGGGACCCATGCTTAAGAGACGGCTTATACCTGTGCTTTTTCTGAAAAACGGCCTGATAGTGAGAAGCGAGTATTTTAATTATCATCAGAATCTCGGGAATCCCGTAAGCGAGGTAAAGAGATACAGCGATTGGGACGCGGACGAGCTGATATACATAGACATAAGTACGGAACACTACTATGACCTTCGCCGTGATGACCTCAGGGTATCCAATAAGGGTAACATCCTGGATATCATAAGGGACATATCAAGGGTGTGTTTTATGCCGTTGACGTTCGGAGGCGGCATAAGGACAATAGAGGATATAAGGCTCAGGATACAGAACGGGGCGGACAAGATAACCATCAACGCCGCCGCCATAGATGATCTTTCTTTTATCGGCAAGAGCAGTTCTGTTTTTGGAAGCCAGTGCATTATCGTGTCCATCGATTACAAGATGGTAAACGGCCGCGCCGTGGTTTTTAAAAGCGGATTAACGGAGACGGGGATGGACGCCGCGGAGTGGGCCGCGGACGCGGAGAAGAAAGGCGCGGGCGAGATTTTTTTGAATTCGATAGACCGGGACGGTTCAGCCCGCGGTTATGACATAGACGTGATAAAAAGAGTGACGGACGCGGTCAGTATCCCGGTGATCGCGTGCGGCGGCGCCGGTGATTTTCATGATTTTGTGGATCTGGCCAGGTCGACCAGGGTTTCCGCTATGGCCGCCGGGAACATATTTCATTTCACGGAATTGAGTTATCAGCGCGCTAAAGATACATTATTGAAAAATAACGTGAATGTCAGAAAGTGAGCGGACATGAGGCCTCCTAAAATGAGATATTGCAAGAGATGCGTTTATCCCGCTTCTTCAGCCGTGCCTCTCGCGTTTGATGAGAACGGCGTCTGCAGCGGATGCAGGACATCCGAACAGAGATCCCATGATCTGATCGACTGGGATAAGAGAAAAAAGATGTTCGAGAGGCTGATAGAGGAGTACAAATCAAAAGACGGGACCAATTATGACTGCGTGATCCCTGTCAGCGGGGGGAAAGACAGTTATTATCAGACGCACATCATAAAGGTCGTTTACGGCCTCAATCCCCTGCTCGTGACATATCACGGTAATAATTACACGGAGACGGGAAAACAGAATCTCGTCAACATGCGCGAGGCCTTTGGCGTGGACCATATTTTTTTCACGCCGAGCATAGACGTACTCAGGAAACTGAACCGCATAGGCTTCAAACTCATGGGGGACATGAATTGGCACGCGCACGCTGGCATCTTCACTTATCCGATAAGGGCCGCGGTCAGGGAGAATGTCTCTCTCATGATCTGGGGGGAGCACGGTTTCATGGACCTAGGAGGGATGCATTCTTATAAGGATATGATTGAGTTCACGTACAGGTACAGGCACGAGCATTGCCTGCGCGGTTATGAATGGCATGACATGACAGACGAGGGTCTGGAAAAGCTCAAGAGGCCTGATATAAAGGAAGGCCTGAAGCCGAAGGACCTATTCCCCTGGATGTATCCGGATGATAAAGATATAAGGCGGGTCGGCGTGCGCGGGATATACATATCGAATTATTTCAAATGGGAGGCAAACGAGCACGGAAAACTCATGATGGAGAAATATGGGTTTAAGCCTTCGCCCGAGCCTTTTGACAGGACGTACAGGAGGTTCTCGAACCTGGATGACATGCACGAGAACGGCATACATGATTACATGAAGTACATAAAATTCGGTTACGGCAGGGCAAGCGACCATTGCTGTAAGGACATAAGGGCCGGCAGGATGACCAGGGAAGAGGCTGTCAGGATAGTGCGGGAGATGGATCCCAGGAAACCTTCTGATCTCAAGAGATGGCTTGATTATGTCGGCATGGACGAAAA
Source organism: Candidatus Omnitrophota bacterium (assembly GCA_041648935.1). Taxonomy (GTDB): domain Bacteria; phylum Omnitrophota; class Gorgyraeia; order Gorgyraeales; family Gorgyraeaceae; genus JBAZOA01. Next base: position 28,623 of record JBAZOA010000003.1, read on the forward strand.
AGAATTTGACAGGATAGCGGATACATTCAGGGACCCGAGGGTCTGGTGGAGAGATGAAAAAGGGTCTTGGCGCAAGGATAATATATGGGATTGACTGATATGAGCGGATTTAAAAATCTTAGGACCGCGTTATTCTTTGTCAGGGATTACAAGAGGCATGTCTTTGGCATACTGGCCCTTTCCGCGTTGTACGCGGTCTTCGAGGGGTTGAACATAGCCGTGCTTTTTCCCATAATAAGCTCGGTGGTCAGCCCGGACGCGCCCGCCGCGGGCGCGGAGATCGGCATAGTGCGGTTTTTAAACAGGCTGATAGGCGTGATCCCGGTGAAAGATGTTTTCATAGCCGCGTGTATTTTTGTCATAGTCGTGGTGTTGTTGAAAAATGTCTTCAGATATCTTTATAACGTGACAAGCGTGTACGCCAGCTATAAGATCTGGAGCGACGTCCAGCAGAAACTTTTCGTCAAATACATAAAGGCGGATTACAGGCTCTTTCTGGACAGAAAACACGGCGAGATAGTCTATCGGCTTTACAACGCGCCGGCTCACGCGGGCGGGATACTCAAACTCGTACCTCAGCTTCTGGTGGAGATATTGAAAGTCATCGCCATAGGGGCGATGTTGTTTTCCATGTCTTTCCAGGTCACCTGCGGGATCATGCTGATAGCCGGCCTTTTTTATTTTTTCACAAGAGGCATATCGAAAAAGATCTCTTATTCTCTGGGGAAGGGCAGGATGGAGGCGGACCAGGAAGAGAATATCCTTGTGAGCGAGATGATAAACGGCATAAAGCAGATAAAGGTGTTTTCCGCCGAAAAGAGATGGGTCTCGAGTTTTTTCAGGGCGATGGGAAAGTATTTCAGGCTCGCGAAAAAAGACACTCTTTGGATCAACATGCCGATGAGCATACTGGAGATATTCGCGATGGTGTCCCTGAGCGTCTTTCTGATATACATGCGGGGCGTTTCCCCGTCAGGCATCGCGTCCAGCCTGCCTATCATCGGCGTATTCGCTTACGCCTTTCAGAGGATAATGCCGTCGCTGAGCCTCGTGACCACTTACAGGATGCAGATCATGGGCAGTCTGCCGGTGCTGGAGGTCCTGAAGGCCGCTTTGGACGAAGAGGTTTCGCGCATGAAAGACGGACCCCTGATCCTGGGGTCTTTCAACGAGAAGATAGAGTTCAGGGGAATCGGTTTTTCCTATCCCGGCAGGGAAGAGGTGATAAAAGACATGAACATGGTCTTTGACAAAAATAAATGCACGGCCCTGGTGGGCCCCTCGGGTTCGGGCAAGACAACCATAGTTAACCTGCTTATAAGGCTGTTTGACCCCGTGAAGGGCGGTATCTTCATAGACGGTGTTGACCTGAGGGATTATCAGAAGGCCTCCTGGCTCAGGCGCATAGGTTTTGTCAGCCAGGATACCTTCATATTCCACGCGTCTGTCAGCGATAACATATCGTTCGGCCTGGACGGCGTGAGCGCCGAGGAGATAATAAGCGCGGCGAAGACAGCTAACGCGCATGATTTCATATCCAGGCTCCCGAACGGTTATGATACTATTGTCGGGGAAAAGGGCATGAAGCTGTCCGGCGGGGAACAACAGCGGCTGGCCATAGCGAGGGCAATTCTTCGTAAGCCCGAGATACTGATCTTTGACGAGGCGACCAGCGCCCTGGATAACATGTCCCAGTCGCTGATACAGAATTCCATAAACAAGATAGCGGAAAACCACACGGTCATCTTAATAGCCCACAGGCTTAGCACCATAGTGAACGCGGATAAGATAGTGGTCTTGGATAAGGGCGTAATAAAGGAAACCGGCAGCCACGCCGGGCTTATCGCGGGCAAGGGTTATTACTGGAGGCTTTATAATAATGAAAAAGACTATGTCCAAAAAGCGGGATAGCCGCGGACAGAAAGAGATCCTGTGCACGCTGGGTCCGTCTTCAATGAATGACAGGGTCATCGCGCGCCTTGAGGACCTGGGCGTGAATCTTTTCCGCGTAAATCTTTCTCACACGAGGATAGATGACCTCAGGGGCGTGATAGATTTTATAAAGTCCAGGACAAGCGTACCTGTCTGCCTGGATACGGAAGGCGCGCAGATACGCACCGGGGTCTTCGCGGATAAGGAATTGCTGCTGGAAGATAACGCGGTTGTCCGCGTGCTGAAAAAACCAGCGGCCGGAGGCGTCAAGGGTTTTAATCTGTATCCCCTTGATATAGTGGATAGGCTTGAGGCCGGGGATTTCATAAGCATTGATTTTAATTCTGCGCTCGCGCAGGTAATAGATAGAGACCGCGATGGCGTCCTGGTGAGGGTATTGACAGGCGGGCTCGTTGGGCAGAACAAGGCGGTCAGCGTGGAGCGCGATATAAAATTGCCGGCGCTCACGGACAAAGACAGGAAGGCGATGAAGATAGGGGCCGGGATGGGCATAGACCATGTCGCGCTTTCTTTCGCCAACGAGGCCTCTGACGTGGATGAGATCCGTTCGCTGTTCGATAAGGAGATTTTCGTGATCTCCAAGATAGAGTCGCTGAAAGGTCTCTCTAACCTTGAAGATATAGCCTCCTGCTCGAACGCCCTGCTTATTGACAGGGGGGATTTGTCGAGGCAGATCCCGATTGAAAATATACCCAGGGCGCAGAAGGATATCATAAGGCGCGCCAAGGCATGCGGGGTGAAGGTCTATGTGGCCACTAATCTTCTGGAATCGATGGTCAAGTCGTTCAATCCCACGCGGGCGGAGGTGAACGATGTCTTTAATACCCTCGCTGACGGCGCGGATGGGCTGGTGCTCGCGGCTGAGACCGCGATAGGGCAGTATCCCATCAACTGCGCCACCATGGTGCGCAAGATAATGAGGCAGTTCGAGGGGCAAAAAAAGGCCTGTTCGGTAGAAAACCTCAGGCAAAAGGATTCTTTTCTTCTCGCTGAGCCGCATGGCGGGACGCTCGTGGACAGGACGCGGTATGATTTTGATATCAAGGAGATAAAAAGATATAAATGTCTTGATGTGGGCGTGAATGTCTTGTTGGACGCGGAGCAGATCGCCATCGGTACATTCTCACCCCTGGAAGGATTCATGAACAGGCGCGAGCTGGATTCTGTCCTGCGCGCCTACAGGCTTCCAAAAGGCGCGGTCTGGCCCATACCCATAACGCTTCAGGTGGATAAGAGAGACGCGGCCAGGTTCAAAGAAGGCGATAAGGCGGCCTTGGTTTTTAAAGGAGAGGTTTACGCGGTCCTGGAGGTGGAGGATATATACAGGTATGATTTGGATAAGATGGCGAAAGAGACGTTCATGACGAATGACGCGGATCATCCCGGGGTCCGCGCGCTGAAGGGCAAAGGGGATTATTTTCTCGGGGGGAAAGTGACGCTTTTTAGGCGTTTAGGATCGCCTTATAAATATTTTGAGTTAACGCCCGGAGAGGCCCGCGCTATTTTTGAAAACAAGGGATGGAGCAGGGTGGTCGGTTTTCATACCAGGAACGTGATACACAGGGTGCATGAGCACATACAGATGCTGGCCTTTGAAAAGTATAATTGCGACGGGATATTCGTGCACCCCATAGTAGGCCCTAAAAAAGAGGGGGATTATGGGGCTGGCATAATCCTGAAGAGTTACGACCTCATGGCGCGCGAATATTACCCGAAGGGCAAGGTGGTCATGGCCGCCTTCCAGAATTATTCCAGGTATTCCGGCCCCAGGGAAGCGGTATTCACCGCTTTATGCAGGAAAAATTTCGGATGCGGTTATTTTATCGTGGGCAGGGACCACACGGGCGTTGGCGGTTATTACAGGCATGATGACGCGCACAGGCTGTTTGATCGCCTGGGCGACATAGGCATCACGCCCATATTTTTCAACAAGATGCATTATTGCAGGAAGTGCGGGGCTTATGTGGAGAGATGCGGGCACGGCGGAAAAGATACCCTGGATATCAGCGGCACCGAGGCCAGGAAGATCCTGCAGGCCGGCAGGCGTCCGCCTGAATGGTTCATGAGGCGGGAGATCTCGGAACTTGTCCTCAGCGAGATGGGAAAAGGCGCGGAGGTTTTTTTAAAATGAGACGGTCTTTGGTTTTCTGGTTTACCGGGCTTTCAGGTTCAGGCAAGACCACCATAGCGAACGCCGCAAAGGCGCTCCTGGAAAAAGACGGGTATTCGGTCCTTATAATAGACGGGGATGACGTGAGAAAGAGATTGCACGCGGACCTCGGGTTCTCGGAGGCGGATATAAAAAAGAACAATGAGCTGATTGCCGGCCTGTGCAAAAAGCAGAGGGGGGATTATGACGCGGTATTTGTCCCGATCATTTCCCCTTACGCCGCCTCCCGGGAAAACGCCAGGGCGACGCTGGAAAAGGGGTTTTACGAGATTTATTTTTCAGCCGGTCTGGAGACAGTGATGGCGCGGGACGTGAAAGGCCTTTACTCAAAGGCGAAGAGGAACGAAATAAAGAATCTGATAGGTTATTCGCCCGGGAACGCGTATGAGCCTCCGGTCAAACCTGATTTTACGGTTGACTCGACCTCGGCGAGGGCGGAGGATTCGGCCCGCGTATTTTATGATTTTGTGAAAGGAGAGATTGAGCGCCATGGCAATGGATGATCATGACAGGTTAATGGATCATTTGACCGGCCTGCCCATCTGTGCCCTTCTTACCACGGGCAGGACAGGCACGGATTTGCTTCAAAGCCTGCTTGATTTTCATCCCGACGTGTTGACCTTTAACGGGTCGTTGTTTTTTCACACGTTTTGGAAAGATTCCGTGTGCGTGAACGCCGGCAGGTTCGAGCCGGGCGACCTTTTGGATGAGTTTATAGGGAGGCACATAGAAAAATTAAAATCCAGGTATGATATACAGGAGGGCAAGGACAAATTGGGGGACGGCCTGGATCAATCCCTGGACATAGATACGGCCAGGTTCAAGTCAGAGGCGATGGGCCTGCTTCAGGGGAGAGAGATAAACTCAAGGAATTTCATGCTCGCGGTATACGGCGCCTACGCCGCGTGTCTCGGCCAGGACATAATGAGGAAGAAAATATTGTTCCATCACCTCCATCATATAGAGAAATTGGATGACTATCTTAGGGATTTTCCGGATTCATCTATAATATCCATGACAAGGGATCCCAGGGCGAATTTTGTCTCCGGTATCGAGCATTGGAGGAGATACAGGCCTTCGACAGATCAGGGCGCGCACCTGTATTATTACATAAAGAGGATACTGGAAGACGCCTCCCCTCTCGGCGCGCGTAAAAACAGGTACGCGGTCCTGAGGATAGAGGACCTCGGCGACGATCGCGTGTTGAGAAAGATGTGCGATTGGCTCGGCATAGCTTATGACGAATGTATCAGGAGATCTACATGGGGAGGTCTTACCTGGCACGGGGACAGGCTTTCCGCCAACAGGAAAGAGGGCGCCGGATGGTCAGGAGGCATGCTGAAGAATAATTGGGAGCATAGGCTCAGCGCCGCGGACAAGAGTGTCTTTAATTACATCATGCATTACAGATTGAGGCATTACGGTTATGTCCATAAGGATATCAGTCTGGCGGATTCGATAGCAATGCCTTTTCTGATATTATTGCCGCTTTCGTATGAACTGAGATTCTTTTCCTTGGGTTACGTCAGCGCCTGTCTCCGGCAGAGGGAATATCGCAGGATATGGCTGAATTTTTTATTTTATCTTCGCAGGGTGTCTTTGTTTTTCAGGTATTATTCAATGGTAGTCAGAAAAATCAAATTTAACCAGCCGTTTTTATCGTGTTCGCGGGAGGGATGAGATATGAAATCATTGAGAGGCAGATTGAGAGACGGGGAATTGACCATAGGTTCCTGGATCACGCTCGGGCATACGGCGATAGCCGAGATCATGGCCAGAGCGGGTTTTGACTGGCTTACAGTGGATATGGAGCATTCGGCCATAACCCTGTCTGAGGCGCAGCGGCTCATACAGGTCATCGAGTTATGCGGGGTCGCGCCTCTGGTGCGAGTGGGAGAAAACGATCCGAATCTTATCAAGAGGGTAATGGACGCGGGTTCTCACGGAGTCATAGTACCCATGGTAAATACCAGGGAGGACGCGGTCAGGGCCGTGAACGCGGTAAAGTACCCGCCGATCGGCACGAGAGGCGTGGGGCTGGCAAGGGCGCAGGGGTATGGGATGGAATTTGAAAAGTATAAAAAATGGGTCAACCGGGATAGCGTGGTCATAGCGCAGATAGAGCACATAAAGGCCGTGGAGAATCTCGATAAGATATTGGCGGTGGACGGCGTGGATGGATTCATAGTCGGGCCTTACGACCTTTCCGCCTCGATGGGCAGGCCCGGTGAATTCAATCATCCTGAGGTAAGGCGCGCGTTAAAAAGGATCAGGGGGTCTTTCAGGAAGCGCGGCCCGGCCCCGGGCTTTCATGTGATTCCGCCGGACGCGGACGATGTCCGGATGAAGATAAAGGAAGGTTACAGGTTTCTGGGGTTCAGTCTGGATACGTTGTTCCTCGGGGCAGGATGCAGGGAGGAATTGAGTAAAATAAAGGAGACCAAGAGATGAATATAATCGGTATCATCCCTGCAAGGATGTCTTCCAGCCGTTTTCCGGGGAAGCCCCTCGCTGATATATACGGTATGGCCATGATACGCCACGTTTATTTGAGGAGCGCCATGTCGGATACGCTCGGCGCTTTATATGTGGCCACGCCGGACAAGGAGATAAAGGATTACTGCGTTCGGAATGACATGAGATTTGTCATGACAAAAGATACGCACGAAAGGGCCTCTGACAGGGCGGCCGAGGCCATGTTAAAGATAGAAAAGACACTAGGCAGGAAGACGGATATACTTGTCATGATTCAGGGCGATGAGCCCATGGTTTATCCTGAGATGATAGACCTCGCGGTGAGGCCCCTCATTCGGGACAGAAAGATCCTGGTATCCAATCTTATGTCGCCCCTGAAAACAAGGGAGGAATTCAGCGATCCGAACGAGGTAAAGGTCGTGGTGGACGAGAAGGGTTTCGCCCTTTATTTTTCCAGGGAGCCTATCCCGTCGGAAAAGAAAGGCGCCAGGGATATACCAATGCTCAAACAGGTATGCATAATACCTTTCAGGAGGGATTTTTTGCTGAGATTCAACAGGCTGAGCCAGACGGCCCCTGAAAAGATAGAATCGGTTGACATGCTCAGGTGCCTGGGCCATGGCTATAAGGTAAAGATGATCCGTTCCGACTTCAACACTTACAGCGTGGATACGCCGAAGGACCTGGAGAACGTGAAAAAGGCCATGAAGAAAGACAGGCTCTTCAGGGAATACCATAAAGGAAAGATATGAAGACAAAGACCTCGAAGATAGATTTGATGCGGCCCCGCGATTTATACGAAAAGGCGAAGCTTTTAAGAGAGAGGGACGGGGTGGATTTTTATCTTAGGAAGGGACGCCTTTTCCGTGAAGTCGGGTGCGTGGCATGCGGAAGCAAGAGGGCCGGCCTCAGATTTTATAAATGTGGATTCAGGCATGTTGAATGCTCAAGGTGCGGGACTCTTTTTGTCTCCCCCCGGCCCGCGGAAAAAGACCTCTTGTCTTATTACTCTGATTTTGAGGCCCCTTTATTCTGGACACAGGTTTTGTTAAATACCGATTCCGAGAGAAAGGTCATTCAATACGCGCCAAGGGCGAAGATGCTCGTGGACGCGTGCCGGGCCAATATGGCCGGGAAAGATACTGTTTTTCTGGATGTCGGCGCGGGTTCCGGGAATTTCGCGCTGGCCGTGAAACAGGAGGATTATTTCAGTAAAGTGACGGCATTGGATGTCAGCGGGGAATGCGTGTCTGTGTGCAGGCGTAAGGGGCTTGACGCGTTTCGCGGGACCCTGTCGGATTACAGGGGAAAGGCGGATTGTCTGGCCATGAATGATCTGATAGAACATGTCTTTTCCCCCGAAGACATGCTGAGGGAAGCGAGAAAAAAACTTAACCCGGGCGGCATCCTGATGATAGCGACGCCGAATTGCCTGGGCCTTGATTTTTCGCTTTTCGGCAAAGACACGGATAACGTCACGCCGCCGGAACACGTGCAGTATTTTAATCCCAAGAGCATCTCCGTCCTGTTTAAAAGGACCGGGTTTTCGGTATTGGATGTCTCGACCCCCGGCATACTCGATTTGGCGATTGTCGAAAGAAAGGTCAGGGACGGTTACGCCTTGGAATCGGGAAGTTATATCAGCCGCATAATTAAATCAGGCGGAAAGACAAAGGACGATTTTCAGGCCTTTTTGCAGAGGAACAGACTTTCCTCTCACATGGTCGCGTACGCCAGGAGGGCAGGATAGCCATGAAAGAGAGCGATATCAGGAAAACAGCCGTGTTTGACGAATACCTGCGTCTCGTGGAGAAAGACATAAAGACTTTTTTTGATTTCAGGGCCTTTGTGGACGTGCGTTGTCCGGCCTGCGCGGGCGCCGGCTTTACGTTTGAGTTTGAAAAGTCAGGGTTCAGGTATGTTTCCTGTAAAAAATGTTCCACGCTTTTCGTGAACCCCAGGCCCGGGTATCGGGCCCTTGAAAGGTTTTATTCTGATTCCCCGTCCGCGCGTTTTTGGGCGAATAATTTTTTTAAACCGGTCGCCGAGGCAAGGAGGGTTAAGCTATTCAGGCCAAGGGCGAGATACGCGGACGGGATACTTGATAAAAAGAAGCGCGCCGCCATAGCGGATATAGGCGCTGGATTCGGCATGTTCCTGGAAGAATTGAGAAGGGTGAGCCCGGATAACAGGTACGTGGCGATAGAGCCTTCGATAGAAATGGCGGGTATCTGCCGTGAAAAAGGCCTGGAGGTGAGGCGTTCGTGCCTTGAGGACATGAAGGCCTCCGGCCCGGAGTTCGATCTCGTGACGGCCTTTGAGCTGGCTGAGCATTTGTTTGATCCGGCTTTATTTTTTAAAAAGGCGCGCGCCGCGCTGAAGGATAAAGGGTTGGTTTTTCTGACCACGCTTAATTGTCATGGATTCGACATCGCCCTTTTATGGGAGAAGTCCAGGATCGTAACCCCGCCGCACCATCTTAATTTTTTCAATACCGTCTCGATAAGGACCTTGCTTGAGAGGGTGGGTTTTAAGATCATTGAGATATCCACGCCGGGGATGCTGGATTGGGACATAGTGGAAGGGGTCATAAAGGGCGGCGGGCCGGACCTGGGCAGATTCTGGAATTTACTGGCGAGGGACGGCACTGAAGAGGCGAAGAGGTCTTTTCAGAGCTGGCTTTCCCGGAACAACCTTAGTTCGCACATGCGCGTCATAGCGCGGAAAGTCTGAGCTTAAAATGAGCAAGATAGCCATAACAACGTCTTCGTTCGGAGAATATGACAGAAGCGCGTTGGACCTTCTGAAAGAGAAAGGCCTGGAGGTCGCGCTGAATCCTTACGGCAGAAAACTGGTGAAACGCGAGATAATCGAGATATGCGGCGGCGCCATGGGCCTGGTGGCCGGCACCGAGACATTGGACAGGGATACGATGAAAGATTTAAAGGGTCTACGCGTTATCTCGCGCTGCGGCACCGGCATGGACAATGTTGATTTAGAGGCCGCGGATGATCTCGGCATAAAGGTATATAACACGCCGGACGGCCCGACCCTCGCGGTCGCGGAACTGACCGTGGCCCTGATGCTGAATCTGATAAGGAAGGTAAGCGCGTCAGGACAGGATTTAAAGAATGGAAAATGGGATAAGCGTATGGGTAATCTCCTGTCCGGGAAAAAGATCGGCATAGTGGGTTTCGGGAGGATAGGAAAAAAGACCGCGGGGCTGTTGAGGCCTTTCGGCTGTCTGATAAAATACGCGGATCCTTTTTTAAGCGGCGATGTCGAAGGTTTTGAAGGCGCGCGGCTGGAAGAACTGCTGGCGTGGGCGGATATCGTGTCCCTGCACGTATCCAATGGAGAGGAGATACTCGGCGAGAAAGAGATGCTCGCCATGAAAAAGGGCGCGTGGCTGTTGAACATGTCCCGCGGCGGGGTTGTAAATGAGGAGGCCCTGTTCAAGGCGCTCGGCTCAGGCCATCTTTCCGGCGCGGCCCTGGACGTTTTTAAAAAGGAACCTTACGACGGCCCGTTGAGAAAATTGGATAACGTGGTGCTTACGCCTCACATAGGTTCTTACGCCAAGGAGGCGAGGGTCAAGATGGAATATGACGCGGTTCAAAATCTTTTAAAAGGACTTGGGGTTTAATAGAGAGGCGGTGCGAATGTTGAAGAATATAATAGTTTTCGGAGGTTCAGGATTTCTCGGGAGTCATGTGGCGGACGCGTTAAGCGCGGATGGCTTAAAGGTGGTCATATTTGACCGCGTCAAATCGCCTTATCTCAGGCCGGGCCAGGAGATGGTGGTGGGCGACATACTGGACGAAAAAAAAGTACAGAAGGCCGTTGAGGGCTGTGACGCGGTTTATAATTTCGCCGGCATAGCGGACATAGATGAAGCCGCCGAGAAGCCTTTTGACAGCGTGAAGACGAACATACTGGGGAACATGACCCTGCTCGAGGCCTCGCGCAGGGCGGGCGTAAAGAGGTTTGTCTACGCCAGCTCATTGTACGTGTACAGTAAGTCAGCCTCGTTTTACAGAAGCACGAAGCAGGCATGCGAGTTATTGATAGAGAATTATAACGAGGTCTTCGGCCTGCCATACACCATATTGCGTTACGGCTCTATTTACGGACCAAGGTCCGGAGATAAAAATTTTATCAACAGGGTATTGCGTGAGGCGATCAGGGATAAGAAGATAGTGAGAGAAGGGGATGGCGAGGAGATAAGGGAATATATCCACGCGCTTGACGCGGCGAGGGGCAGCGTCGAGATACTCTCGGATGAGTTTGTCAACCAGTGCGTGATAATCACGGGTAACCAGCAGATGAAGGTGAAAGATCTCCTGCTGATGATAAGGGAGATGCTGGACAATAAGATAGAGATAGAATATAGAAAGGCCCCGAAGAACTCGCATTATCAGATTACCCCTTATAATTTCGCCCCGAAGCTGGCGAAGAAACTTGTCAGCAGGACTTATTTTGATCTCGGTCAGGGGATACTTGACTGTATGCAGAACATACACGGCGAACTGAACCCGACCCTGACCCATGAAGATATGAAGGTTAAATAACGCGGGATGAAGAATATAATAATCTCCTCAAGCCATAAGGGTCTGCGTGGGTTTTTGGATAAGGACAAGAAGAGGCGTATTTATGTCTCTTTGGATTGCGATCCCGCCGAGGAGGCTGATTTCCTCAATGGGGACAACTGTGAAAAAATAGAACTGGCCGAAGGGCTCGGGGGGCTGGATATAAGGAGGGAATACATAGATTTCATAGGCAGGCTGAACAGGGAGCGCAATTCGGCGCGCTGGTGGGCTAATTCCATATCCTACAAAGGCACGTTTGTCTCGGATCTGTTCCAGGAGACATATCGTTATTACTGCTTGATATCCCTGATTGATAAGCGCGAAGAGGACCTTGTTCTCGTGAGCGGCGACGCGGTGCTGAATGGGTGCCTTTTGAGATACTGCGCCTTGAGAGGGATAGGGTGCAGGGTCGTCAACGCCGCGATCGAAGGCCGTAACAGGGCGCTGCACGTGAAGAGATATGTCCTGAACGGCATCCGTTTCATGCTGAACGGGTGGCGGATTAAAATACTGGTTTCTTTTCACCTAGGCGGAAAGATAAGAAGGACTTTTAAAAAAAGAGCGTCTTACCAGGTCATAAAATCGTGGATAGACGATAGGGCGTTTGACCGCGACGGCTCGTACAGCGATATCTATTTCGGCGGCCTGCCAGGCTACCTGAAGAGGATGAAAAGGGATTTTATCATTTTGACGGGAAGCCTGACGGGTTATAAGGGCGTGATGCGGAAAATAAAAGCGGAGCGGGATTTTATTATCATTCCGCAGGAGTATTTTTCAGGGTATCTGGATTATCTGAAGGTGTTTTTGTCTTCTTTTGCCGTCAGGCCGCGGATCAGGGGGCGGGTGATGTTCTGCGGGATAGAACTCACCGATCTTGTAAAGGTATGCCTGGACCGGGATTATGAGGAGAATGAGATAAACAATAACCTGAGTTATTATTATCACATGAAAGGCCTTTCAAGGAAAGTGATTGTGAGGAATTTTATCTATGTATTTGAAAACAGGGCATGGGAAAGGATTTCAATACTGTCTCTCAGGAGGCATTCGCCCCTGACCATGCTGACAGGATACGTGCACAGCTCGATAAGGCAGTCTTATCTTCCTTATTTTCAGGCCGAGGGCGAAAAAGACGTGGTCCCGTCCCCTGACAGGGTATTGACTACCGGGGATGAGCCGGCGTTTATTTTATCCAGCGCGGGGAATTACGGAGATAAGGTAAGCATGTCAGCCGCGTGCGCGCTTCGGTATGAGCGCCTGTTGAATAACGGGAAGTCCGCGCGTAATAAAAATGGCAATATATTGGCCGCTTTTTCGATAGACAGGGGTTGTTCCCTGAGATTACTGAAGTTTTTAAACAGCGCGTTTTCCGGGGATTCTGGGCGCAGGGTGGTGTTGAGACCTCATCCTTATACCCCGCTGGAAGACATGATAAAGAGATGCGGGTTGAAGGTAAACAGCAATCTCGGATTTTCCAGGAATCTATCTTTATCGGAAGACTTGAAAGACGCCGGAGCTTTTATATACATGGACAGCACTGCCAGCATGGAGGCGCTCATGCGCGGCATACCGGCAATCCATATCGATTTTAAAGACGCGCTGGACCGCGACCCGTTTTTCAGCCTCAATAGCCTGAAATGGCGCGTGTCAGATAAGGCGGAGCTGCTGAAGGCGGTGGATTATATTTATAGCATGGAGGACGAGGAATACAGCCGGAGGCACGAGGAGGCGGTTTCATACCTGAACAGGTATTTTAGACCTGTTGAGGATAAATATCTGGAGATGTTCGTGTATGATTAAGGCGATCATATTTGATTTTGACGGGGTCATAGTCGACTCAAACCACGTAAAGACAGACGCGTTTGTAAAACTGTTCAGGGGGTATCCCGCTTCCATACGGGAGCTGGTTAGAAAATACCATCTTCAGAACGGCGGCATGTCAAGGTTCGATAAGTTCAGGCATATATACGCTGATTTCATTAAGGAGCCCTTGCCCAAGGAGAAGTTTGATGAATTGTGCGGTGATTTCAACAGGCTTGTGATGGACGGCGTGATAAAAGCGCCTTTTTTTGACGGGGTGATTGATTTCTTGGAGAGGAACAGAGACGCGTACGCCATGTATATAGTCTCCGGGACCCCGGATTTTGAGATAAAAGAGATCGTGAGGAGGCGCGGCCTGGATAAATATTTTATTGATGTCTACGGCTCGCCGAGAAGCAAAAAAGAGCTTATAGAGATACTGCTGGCGGAGCACGGGCACAGGAAGGAAGAAGCGGTTTTTGTGGGCGATTCCATAAACGATTATGAGGGTGCCGTCGGGTCAGGTGTGGGATTTATCGCCAAGATAGATGACAATCTGGGGGTGGAGCAGTTTCCCGGCGTTGACCTGAAGATAAGCATAAAAGGCATGGCTGAACTCGGGAGGCATCTGGATGGCCTTGGTGAATAGATATTACAGGATGTTGTCTTACGCCTTAGACGTTGACACGCCCATGTACGGCGGAGGCCATGGCGTCAGGATAAAGGCGTCAAAGAGGATATCGTCCGGCGATTCGTGCAACATGTCCATTGTCAGATTGTCCAATCACGCCGGGACCCACGTGGATTGCCCCAACCATTTTTATGATTCCGGCAAAAAGATCAGCGGATATAAAATAAGAGATTTTGTGTTCAAAAGGCCTTTTGTCCTGGATTGTCAAAAATCACCAAACGGGCTCGTGTCGGCGGAAGACATAGAAAGGCGCGTTAAGGGGTTAAGAGGGGCGGATATATTGCTGTTAAGGACCGGATTTCACAGACATAGAGGAACGCGTAAATACAGCGCCCAGAATCCCGGCATCTCGCCGGAGGCGGCGGTTTACATAAGGAGAAACCTTCGCGGCTTAAAATGTGTCGGCATAGACACTATTTCCGTGTCTCCTTATGGTAATCGCGCGCTTGGCAGGGAGACTCACCGCGTATTCTTCAAAAAGGGTTTCAGGGGAGAGCCGGTACGGTTGATAGAGGACATGGACCTTTCAGGGCGCATGGACGGCCTTAAAGAGGTGCATGTATTCCCTCTGTTCATGAAAGACGTTGATAGCTCACCGTGCGCGGTCATGGGTATTTTTGAAAAGAGGTAAAATGACACCAAGGGTTACTGTCCTGATGGCGGTTTATAACGGCGAGGCTTATCTTAGAGAATGCGTGGACAGCGTTTTCAGCCAGACATACGGGGATTTCGAATTTCTTGTCATAGACGACGGGAGCGTTGATTTAACCTCCGATATATTAAGGTCATATAAAGATAAAAGGATGCGCCTGGTGAGGAATGACAGGAATATTAGCCAGGTGGCGTCCCTGAATGTCGGATTGAGACAGGCCCTGGGCGAATATGTGGTCCGTATCGACGCGGATGACATGATGCTGTCCGGGCGCATAGAGAGACAGCTGGATTTTTTAAGCAGGAGGCCTGATGTGGCGCTCGTAGGCAGCAGGGGAGAGGCCATTGACGAGAAAGGCCGGCTGATCCTGAAGAATAAGATTCCGTTAAGAAGAGAAGAGATAATAGCTAATATAATAACGGCCGGGTTTGTTTCTGTGCATAGCTCTTTCATGTTCAGGAAGGACGCGGTCCTGGACGTCGGCGGGTATAATGAGGATTTTTCCTTCACCGAGGATTTTAAGCTTATAATAGACCTGCTTATAAGGGGGTATCACGTGAATAACATGCGGGACGTCCTTATAAGGTACAGGTTTCATGACGATCGCATCAGCGTGAGGAGCAAAAGTCCGCAGACAGCCAGGGCCATTACCGCGCTGAAAGGTTTTATACGGTATTTTACAAAAGGTCTTTCTGACGCTGACAGAGACGCGCTTTCCGGATTTCTGGTCAGCGCCGGTTCCATGGATAAAGATTATCTTAAAGGCCTGTCAAGCCGCGCGGATACAAAAAAGAACATACTGATGTCGGAGTTTTTGCTCAAGAATATATCTTCCGTTCTCGCGTTCCGCGGCGCGGAAAGATATTTCATGAAAAAGGTTTTTTGTAATAAGATGCTGAATTTCGCGTATCAGGCGTCAGGCATAAAAGAAGATGCCGGGGTGGAGCTGTATAAGTATTGTCTCAGGAATTGTCTTTTTATCCCGGAGAGGCCGAAACTTTATCTATATCCCCTGAGGGCCGGTCTGCGTCGGTTACGCGTGAAAGGCGGACAATGAAGCTATTGTTCGTGTCGACCGGATATGAGATGGGAGGGGTTTCCACAGTCGCGAGAAATCTCATCGAGAGCTTTTCCTCCGATGGTTTTGAGCTGGTGCTGGTCACGGAAAAACTGTCAGGCGGTCATTGCGCGCTGAATAACGGCGTCAGGTTGATAGACCTGAACATAACGCCGAAAAAGGGTTTCGCGCGGAAGGCGGCCAATCTGTTCAGACATTTGGCGAATATGCGCGATAAGGTGGATTTAGAGAGGCCTGACGCGATAATCAGCTTTGGTTCCCAGGCGAACTGCGTCCTTTTGCTTTCATTACTGGGCAGCGTCAGAAGATATAAGGTCATCATCACCGAGCACAGTGAGGAGATGTTTCTGAGGCGGGCGGGCAGGGGTATCAGGTACGCCGTTTCAAGGATGGCGTACAGATTTTTGATGTTTTTATTGTATCGAAGGGCCGATTATGTAGTGGCCGTCTCAGGCGGGATAGCGGCAAAGATAAAAAAGTCGTTCATGGCGCCTTCGCGCAAGATAAAGGTCATACATAATCCCGTGGATCTGGCCAGGGCAGACGCCCTGCGGGGGCGTCGAGGTCTTTTACCCGTGTTCAAAAACGGTTTACCGCGCGTGGGCACTGTTTCGCGCCTGTCCCCTGAAAAAGGGATAGATTTTCTTATAGATGCGTTTTCGGGTTTATCAAAAAAGATGGACGCCAGGCTGGTGATAGCGGGCGACGGGCCTGAGAGGCTGAGGCTGGAAAAGATGGCGATTGAATCAGGGGTGCGCGACAAGGTCCTGTTCACCGGATGGGCGGAAGACCCTTTTTCATGTTTGGCCGGCATGGATATCTTCGTGCTGCCTTCGCTTTGGGAAGGATTTCCTAACGTCATCCTTGAGGCGATGGCCTGCGGCGTCCCCGTGATCGCGTCTGATTGCAGCGGAGGCATAAGAGAGGTCATAAAAAACGGGGTAAACGGCGTCCTGGTGAAACCCGCCTCCCCTCCCGCGCTGACCGAGGCCATGCGCGCCCTGCTCGATGATCCTGTAAAGAGGTCCGGTATCATAGAGGAGGCCGCTAAGACAGTGAGGCGTTTCGATAAAGAGGTCATAAAGGCCGAATACGGGCGCTTGATATTAAGTTGAGGGGGCAGATGAAAAAAAGCATATTGTTTTTGCATACCACCCTTGATGTGGGAGGCGCGGAGAAGATGAGGATGACGTTATTGCGCAATCTGGATCGGGACAGGTATGACATAAAGATATGCTGTATAGGCCGTAAAGGCGAGATAGGCGCGCGGATAGAGGCCATGGGTTACAGGGTAGATGAGCTAAGCGAGGACCCGCGTTCCCTGAATATCCGGATAACGTTAAAATTGATAAGGTATATTAAAAAAGAAAAACCCCGCATATTGCATAGTTCCCTGTTTAACGCGAATTTTCACGCCCGGCTCAGCGCTTTATTTTGCCGCGTGCCCTGCGTGATAACAGAGGAACACGGAGAGCATAAACAATACAAGGGCGTGAAGTTCCTGCCTTACAGGGCCGCGGATTTTTTGTTATCGGGCCTTACGGATTTTATAATATGCTGTTCGGAAGAACTGCGCCGGGATATAATTAAATCAGAATACCTGTCTCCGCGCAGGGTGGTGAGCGTGGAAAATTGCCTGGACTCGGCCATGTATGAGGTGAGCGCGGGCAGGGAGGACATAAGGCGCAGGCACGGATTATCAAAAGAGTTTGTCTTTATCGTGACAGGGTCATTAAAGGCGGGTAAGGGCCATGACTGTCTGATAGACGCGCTGAAGGACGTCAAATCGCTCGGCCATGATTTCAGGTGTTTTTTCGCCGGGGGCGGCCCCTTCGAGGAAAGGCTGCGCGTCAAATGCGGCCGTCTGGGCCTGGATAAGGAAATTATATTTTTGGGGAACGTGGGCAATATAGCCGATTATCTCAGTGCCTCAGACGTGTTCGTCCTGCCGTCTTTTTCAGAGGGGTTTTCCCTGGCGCTGATGGAGGCCATGTTATTCGGATTGCCGTGCATCGTGACCGACGTGGGGGGTAACGCCAGGCTGATAAAGGACGGATTTAACGGCACCGTGGTGCCGCCAGGCGACAGGGAAGGCGTCAGGGACGCGGTAATTTTTTACTGCCGCGAGAGGGGGTTGTCGCGGGAACGCGGCGCCAGGTCAGTTTCAATTATAAAAGAAAGGCATTCTTCTCCTGATAAATACGCGGAAAGGTTTTATGAGATTTGGGATAAATGCGCGGTTGATTAAGGACAGGGGCCGCGTTTTTAATCCGGCGGTCATCGGCGCGGTCCTGTTCGCGCTCATGCCCATGTCTGTATCGAGCCCGCTTTTGATAATATTGCTCGGGGCGGCCATAGGCATGCTGCTGATATCCGTCTTCGCGCCGGAAGACTTTAATTTTCTGTTCGCCGTTTTTCTCGCCGGGCTGGCCATAAGGGCGTCCCTGGCGCTTTTATTTTATTATCTTTCTTTTGTCTTCGTGGGGGATTACAGCCCCGGGTTTCTTTTTCAGAACGACGGATGGCCTTACAGCCAGCAGGGATGGGCCATAAGCAAATTCGCCGAGAGGGGTATAAAGGTAACCATGGATACTTTCATGCGCGATCCCAACATGCGCGTCTGGGGCTCCAGCGGGAATATCACGTCATATGATTTTTTCGCCAGCCATGTTTACGGGATTACGGGATACAGCCCTGTCTCGTTATTTTTTATAAGCGGCGCGGCCGGTTCCATAGCGTGCCTGTTCGTTTACTTCATAGCCAGGAGGCTTTTTTTATCAAGGGGCATAGCCAGGATAAGCGCGTGTCTCGCGTTTTTCTGGCCTTCTTTTATAATGTGGTCCACTCAAAACCTCAAAGAGCCCATGATAGCCATGTTTACGCTTATGGCCTTGTGCGCGATCTTTTACATGAATGGCCGTTTCTTTTTTCCGTTTTTATGTCTGTGCCTGGGGTCTTTATACGTGTTATCTCAGATAAATTTTCCCGTATTTATGATTGTAATCGGTTCAATATGTTTTTCCGCCCTGTTTTTGTATTTAAGCCGTTCCATGGGCAGCAAGAAGAGGGCCCTGGCCGTTATTTTTATCTGCGGGGCGCTGGTCTTTATATTTTTGAAGGACTATGCCCTGGCCGTTATTTTTAAAAAAAGCAGTTATGATATAACGAGCTACAAGTCAATGTTGAGCTTT
>JBAZOA010000004.1:0-44856 GCA_041648935.1 Candidatus Omnitrophota bacterium
AAACGCGGGACCTTGACTACGCAATAATCGATAGCCGGTTCAAAGCAGCTGGGGGTCTTCTTGGTAATGTCATTCGATATCTCATCCAGCGTATAACCGATGGCTAATTTCGCGGCGATCTTTGCGATCGGAAATCCCGTCGCCTTCGAGGCGAGGGCGGAACTCCTCGAAACCCTGGGGTTCATCTCGATGATAACCTGCCTGCCTGTCTTTGGATGGACCGCGAACTGGATATTCGAGCCTCCTGTCTGAACCCCTATCTCCCTGATGCACTTTATGGCGTCATCCCGCATCTTCTGATATTCTTTATCAGTCAATGTCTGGGCCGGGGCGACAGTGATACTGTCTCCCGTGTGCACACCCATGGGGTCAAAATTCTCGATTGAGCAGACTATGACAACATTATCTTTCAGATCGCGCATGACCTCGAGCTCGTATTCTTTCCATCCAATGACTGATTCCTCAATGAGGATCTCGCCTATCATGCTTGATTCAAGGCCGCGCTTGGCCAGCTCATCGAATTCATCCGAATCACGGGCAATACTGCCTCCTGTACCGCCCAGGGTGAAACTCGGCCTGATTATAACCGGAAACCCAAGGTCCCTGGCAATGCCCCGCGCCGCTTTCAAACTATAGGCCTTACCGCTTCTTGGAAGGTCAATGCCGATTTTTTTCATCGCCTCCTTGAATAATTGCCTGTCCTCGCCTTTTTTAATAGCCTTTATATCAGCCCCTATTGTCTCTACCTTGTATTTCTTCAGCGCGCCTTTTTCAAAAAGCCCTATTGTGACGTTCAGCGCGGTCTGACCGCCCAGGGTCGGCAGCAGCGCGTCAGGCCTTTCTCTGGCGATTATCTTTTCAATTGCCCCAACAGTTATGGGCTCTATGTATGTCTTATCGGCTATCTCGGGGTCAGTCATGATAGTGGCCGGATTTGAATTCACGAGGACCACCTTAAAACCCTCCTGTTTCAGGACCTTGCACGCCTGAGTGCCTGAATAGTCAAACTCGCACGCCTGGCTTATCACTATGGGCCCTGAGCCGATTATCAGAATTTTCTTTATATCAGTTCGTTTTGGCATAATTATTTCATCATCCCGATAAACTCATCAAACAAATACCCGGCGTCGCGCGGCCCGGCTGACGCCTCAGGATGAAACTGCACTGAAAAAACCGGAAATTTCCTGTGGCGCATGCCTTCCAGAGTATTGTCATTCAGGTTCACGTGAGTAATCTCTATGTCTTTTTTACTCAGACTTTTTATATCAACACAAAACCCGTGATTCTGCACTGTGATAGAAACCTTTCCGCTGCGTAAATCCTTCACTGGATGATTCGCGCCGTGGTGCCCGAATTTAAGCTTGTACGTTTTACCTCCAAGCGCCAGGCCGATGATCTGCTGGCCCAGACATATCCCGAAAATCGGAATCTTCCCTATAAGCCCTTTAGCCGTCTTGATCACATATTTAACGGCTGCCGGATCTCCGGGCCCATTGGAAAACAGGACCCCGTCCGGATTCATCCCGAAAATATCCTCAGCGCCCGCTTCGGCCGGGACAACTATTACCTCGCAGTTTCTTTTAGCGAGTTCCCTTAGGATATTGAATTTAACCCCGCAATCAATAACCGCCACCTTATATCTTCCGCCTTTATTCCAACGCCGGATTTTATCGGACGTGACTTCTTTTACCAGGTCAATCCCCACCAGCCCGGACGAGGATCTTACTTTTTCAAGCAGCCTCTTTTCGTTCGAATCGCCTGTCGAGATAACCGCCTTCATCGCGCCCCGCAGTCTGATGCGGCGCGTGAGCGCGCGCGTATCAATCCCCTCTATCCCCAGGATATTATTATCTTTGAGATACGCGCCAAGATCTTTCCTGGAACGCCAATTGCTCGCGATATCGCTGCGTTCCTTTACCGCGAAACCCTCGAGGAACGGACGCCCTGACTCCGCATCCTCTTCATTGACGCCGTAATTGCCTATTAAAGGATAGGTCATGGCCACGATCTGGCCCTTGTATGAAGGGTCGGTCAGTATTTCCTGATAACCCGTCATGCTGGTATTAAAGACAATCTCCCCGCATCTCTCGCCTTTCGCGCCGAAAGAGACGCCGTTAAAAATCCCGCCGTCCTCAAGCACTATCTTCGCCTTCATTTAGACACCCTCTTGTGAGTTAAAAAACATACGACCTTTTGTGATACCACGTCGGACATCATCCTGAGCCCCTTGTCGCTTACATCATAAACTCCGATGACATCTTTATACTTGGAAGATTCGGGCTCAATCTCCCCCAGCGAATTTTTCAATTGCCCCAGCCATTTATCGTTAAAAACGACTTCTTTCTTTTCCGGAAACAGCGCCGCGTAGAATATTTTTGTCTCCACCAGGTCCTGGAAAAAATGCGTCCCGAACGATAATTCAGGCATGAGATTGCCCGCTGAAAAAGCGATCTCCGCGAGGACCGCCACGTTATTTATCTCCGCGAATTTCACCGGCACGCCCAAAGACGGGGTCGTGGTGCCCCACCTCCCGGGCCCCATGAGAAGTGTCGGCATCCTTTCTCTGTCTTTTACGTCTCTATTAAGGCCCCCGACTATGCGCGCGACCTCATATTTATCAGATAAAACGAGCCGGGCGTATTTTTCCGGATCAATATATATGATTCTCCTGATTTCAAATGATACGTTGCCTCCTAAAAAATATCCTCGTGATTCAAAAAATACGTCTTCCTCTTTCACGCGGTCGGGGATGGCGACCTTGCGGCCCAGACCCCCTGCCTGCAGCGGCCTGCACTGCAGCAAATTTATCCTGAACGCGCCGTCTTTCATGAAATTCACGGTAAATTCTATCTCTACCGGATAATCGTAGGCCCCTTCAAGCGCCCCGAGTATTTTCTTGAAAGAATCCGCCAGGCCGCTGTCCTCAAATACGCTGTCAAGCGTCAATATCCAGTATTCCCTGCCTTCAACGCCTCTCCCGCTCATCATGAGGGCGGCCTCGTCGTCTTTTATCGCTACGCGCCCCGCGTCGGGATATGCCCCGCTATTCACGATATCCGCGAAAGGCATGATCTTGAAATTATTATCGCTGATATCGATAAGATCCACCTCGTGCTGTGAAAATTTCCTAAGATCATCCTTTTCCGCGTACGGCCTCTGGAACGGATCGTCAAGCGCTACCATCCTGGGATAATCGCCCTCGACCCTGTTGACCGCCCTGGTGCCGAGACCGAACACCATCCTCAGCATGCCTGAACGCGGATTCATCTTTTCATTCCACACGTATATGTTCCTGGATACGCCCACGCCGGCAAGGTCCGGGAAAAACCAATTTTCGTGATGCGCCCCTGAGACCCTCTGGACCAGAAGCGCCATCTGTTCGTCCAGCTTATCCAGCCCTCTCTGTCTGCGATACACAAGGGCGTCCTCGTTCATGGTGCTCGCGTAAATCTTCCTTACCGCCTCGGCGAACTGTATGTACCTCTGCTCCGGGGTACCCTGATTCGCCAAAAATATGCTTTCGTATTTTCCGGCAAAGGCGTTCCCGAAGCTGTCTTCCAGGAGCGAACTCGAGCGTATTATTATAGGCGATGAGCCGAAATATTCTATTATGCGCTGGAAATTTTCCATTATCTCCTCGGAAAATACGCCGTACAGCATTTTTTCTCTCAGGATCTTCGCTATGGAAAAATACCCATCCTCGGTCTTCTGCTGCATGCGAAGCTTCCACCAGAGGTTTTCAACTATATATGAATAGAATATATCCGAGCCGATATAAAACGAATCATGCGGCTCTGAAAGCCTTTGCCAGTCAAGCGATCTGTTCTTCGACAGGATCTTCCTCGCCAGGAGCATGCCGACGCTTTTCCCTCCTATGAAACCCGTGCCTATCAGCCTGGATTTTATGTCTAAGAGCTCTTCCAGCGAAAAATTCTGCGTTGCCATGGAAAGCATTTTTTTATTTGAGGTTATCATTATACCGCATAGTCTTTTTACCGCGTCTTTTATCTTTTCTTTTTTTGCCTGGGCCTTTATCAGCCCCTCCGCGTCCAGGAACAGACGATCCCAGTAATCCAGGTTCCTCTTGGCGCTCTCCGCGCCTTTTTCCCTTATATAAGAAAGTATCTTTACGGCATCCACGCTGTCGGTGATAGGAATAAACCGATCTTTTCCCTTTTGGTGCGGGAGAAACATGGTGGGAGAATAGCGGTTCCATACCTTCAGGGGATGTACGTAGAAACTGCCCTGGCAATGATAAACATCCATCAGGAGCTGAGTCGTCTCTCTTATGCGGGCTATGGACTTAAAAGAATGATTGTCCCGCAATATTGAAAAATAAGTGATCGTCCTTAACTCGTAAAGATACGGGCACGTGACCATGAAAAAATTTCCTATCATGCGGTCAGTGGCCCACGCCGAAAGAAGCTCGGAAAGGCAGTCAAACACATAATACGCGCCTTCGCCCTCCTCCGTGATTATGTTATGCACCTTTGTCGTGAAAGACTCGAACCCGGCGCCGGCGTCCAACTCGTAACGTTTTATATCTTTCGAAGGCCTGACCAGTTCCTCGTGCCCGGCAAATCTCAGGTATATGACTTTTTTATGGTCCTTGAGCGCCTGGCGCGTAAAGGGCCTTACGAGATCTATGTAATCCTTGATATCGTCTATCTGCCAGACCACATTATCTCCGGCCCTCAGGCCGGTAATCACGTTATCCAAACCTTTTATTCCCGTGCTTATCATCACTATCCTCTCATCCTTCGACGGGCTCAGGCCGTTCACATGAACGGCAGATCGCTTTCGCCCATCAGATACTTATCCACGCAATGCGCCGCGCGCCTGCCTTCTGAAATAGCCCAGACCACCAATGACTGACCGCGTCTCATGTCCCCCGCGGAAAACACCTTTTCGACCGAAGTCATGTAATCCTTGCCTGTCTTCACGTTGCCGCGTTCGTCAAGCTCGACATTAAGATCCGCGAGTAATCCCGATCTTTCAGGACGCAGAAACCCTATGGCGAGAATTACCATGTCCGCCTCTATCTCAAATTCACTGCCGCCGATCTCGGCGCAGAAAAGCTTTTTTACCGCGCCTTTTTCTCCCGCGAAGCGCTTTGTCACGACTGACCAACGCCTCTCGCATCCCTCTTCATGGCTGGACGTTGTCTTTAAAAGCGCTGGATAGCCGGGCCAGGGACAAGAATCCATCCTGTGTTCGCTCGGCTTGGCCAGGACCTCTATCTGGGCCACGCAAGACGCCCCCTGTCGATGGGCAGTACCGACGCAATCAGCGCCGGTATCCCCTCCGCCTATAACCACTACCTTCTTATCTTTGGCGTCGATTAATCCATCCTTGTTAAATTTTTCTCCCGATACGCGCCTATTGGACTGCGTCAGATAATCCATGGCGAAATGTATGCCCTTCAATTCTCTCCCCTCTATATTAAGGTCTCTCGGTACGCGGGAACCCCCGGCCAGGCACACCGCGTCAAACTCATCCAAAAGCCTTTTGGCCGGATAACCCGCGCCCACGTCCACGCCAAAATTAAAAACAATCCCTTCTTTTTTCCATATATCAACGCGTCTATCTATAAGATTTTTCTCCAGCTTGAAATCCGGGATCCCGTAACGCAATATCCCTCCCGGTTTATCATCCCGCTCAAAGACAGTCACGTCATGACCCGCCTTATTAAGCTGGGCGGCACAGGATAAACCGGCAGGTCCTGAACCGACAACCGCTATTTTCCTGCCCGTCTTTTTAGTTACGGGATGCGGCCTGATCCACCCTTTTCTGAATCCAAACTCTACTATAGCGAGCTCATTTTCACGCACTGTCACGGCATCGTCATTCAGCCCCAGGACGCACGCGTATTCGCATAACGCCGGACACACCCTGCCTGTTATCTCAGGCAGGTTATTCGCGGCCTCCAGCAATTTAAGGGCCGCGTCCCATTTGCCGTTAAATACAAAATCATTCCATTCCGGGATATAATTTCCTATCGGGCATCCCCAGTGACAAAAAGGCGTAGCGCAATCCATACAGCGCGAGGCCTGTTCCTGAGACTGCCTGTCAGGCCTTGGCCTTGCCGCTTCTTTAAAATCTTTGACGCGCTCGCAGACATCTCTATAAAGACCGCCCTGCCTCGCTATCTTCAGGAAACCTCTCTGATCACCCATCCAGCGCCTCCGCCAAATCAAGCTTTTTCTCTATCTTTACCCCTTCCAGGATACGCTTGTATTCTATCGGAATGACCCGTATAAACTTTTTCAATTCATCCTGCATGTTATCAATGACTCTTTTCGCCTTTTGGCTCTTCGTGTACCTGTAATGATTGCTGAGCAGGTGATATATCGTGTCTTTTTCCCCCTCGCCGGCCTCGCCCAGCTCAACCATGTCCATGTTGCATCTGTCTTTAAACGTCCTGCCCTCGTCGTACACGTACGCTATCCCGCCGGACATGCCGGCGCCGAAATTCCTGCCTGTATTTCCCAGGACAATAACCCTGCCCCCTGTCATGTATTCACAGCCGTGGTCGCCGACGCCCTCGACGACAGCGTACAACCCTGAATTCCTTATGCAGAACCTCTCTCCGGCGGCGCCGCATATGTACGCCTCCCCGGATATGGCGCCATAAAAAGCCGTGTTGCCTATGATTATATTTTCGTCGGGCCTGTAACTCGCTCCTTCATGCGGATACACGATGATCTTCCCCCCGGAAATACCCTTTCCGACATAGTCGTTTGTCATGCCCTCGAGCTCAAACGTGATGCCTTTCGCGAGAAACGCCCCGAAACTCTGACCCGCGATTCCTTTAAATTTACAGATTACCGTGTCTTCCAGAAGCACCCCGTCCCCGCATCTTCTTGAAACCTCTCCGCTCAGCATGGCGCCTACGGCCCTGTTGGTATTGTTAATGCCGTTCGATATCCGCACAGACCTGTTTTTCTCAAACAATTCCCCGCACTTATTTATAAGTTCTTTATCAAGGACAAAGCCCAAACCGCTGTCCTGTTTTGAGTTAAAGCACCGCCCCTCGCCCCCGGAAACATCCGGTTTGTACAGAATTCTGGAAAAATCTATGCCTTTCGCTTTTAAAGGCACTATATCTCTGTTCAAATCAAGTAGATCCGCTCTCCCTATCATGTCGTCTATTGTCTTCAAACCGAGACTTGCCATTATCTCGCGGAGTTCACGGGCCACAAAATAAAAATAATTAACTATGTATTCCGGCCTCCCCCTGAACCTCTTCTGAAGGACATCGTCCTGAGTGGCCACTCCGACAGAACAATTATTAAGATGACAATGCCTCAGCATGACGCAGCCCATTACAATGAGTACCGCGGTGCAAAAACCGTATTCCTCGGCGCCTAACAATGCCGCTATCGCGACATCCCGGCCTGTGCGCATCTGCCCGTCAGTCTGAAGGCGTACCCTGGAACGCAGATTGTTCAGCACGAGAGTCTGATGCGTCTCAGAAAGACCAAGTTCCCACGGAAGCCCCGCGTACCGTATGGAACTCCTGGGAGACGCCCCTGTGCCGCCGTCCCCGCCTGATATGAGTATCATGTCGGCATGGCCCTTGGCCACGCCGGCGGCGACTGTCCCGACCCCGGCCTCTGAGACAAGCTTAACGCTTATCCGCGCCTTCGGGTTGGCGTTTTTTAAATCAAATATCAGCTGGGCCAGGTCTTCTATCGAATATATGTCATGATGCGGCGGGGGAGATATCAATGTAACCCCCGGCGTAGTATATCTGGTGCGCGCGATTATCTCGCTTACCTTATGCCCCGGCAGCTGGCCCCCCTCGCCGGGTTTTGCCCCCTGAGCGATCTTTATCTGTATCTCGTCGGCGTTGACAAGATAGTTTATCGTAACGCCGAACCTTCCCGAAGCAACCTGTTTTATGGCGCTTCTCCTTGAATCCCCGTTAGGCAAAGTTATAAATCTATTCGGGTCTTCGCCTCCCTCTCCCGTGTTGGACTTGCCTCCTATCCTATTCATGGCAATCGCTATTGTCTCGTGAGCCGGCCGCGAGATAGAGCCGAAACTCATGGCCCCGGTGGCGAAACGCCTCATTATACCTTCTACGGGCTCGACCTCATCCAGCGGGATCGGATTCGCGGCGGAAAATTTTAACAGGCTCCGCAAGGTCGTGGGGTTTTCTGACTGATCATTTATCTTTAGCGCGAATTTTTTATACTTTTCGTAATCATTTTCTCGGACGGCGTCCTGCAGGGCCGCTATGGTATCAGGATTCCAGAGATGGAATTCCCCGTCCCTTTTCCATTGATAGACCCCCCCGCTTTTTAAATAAGGGTCCTCCGCGTTTCTCTTGCGATAAGCGTCTCTGTGCCTATTGATGGTTTCGTCCGCTATTCCGGCAAGGCTTACCCCCCCTATGCGCGATATGGTGCCTGTAAAATATCTTTCAATAACCTCTTCGTCCAGACCCAGGGCCTCGAATATCTGAGCCCCTCGGTAACTCCTGAACGTGGATATACCCATTTTTGACAATATCTTCAAGATACCGTCCCGCAGCGCCTTGTTATAATTCTTCAGCGCGGCCTTGAGATTCAGACGGATCTCTTTTTCCTCTATGAGATACGCTATTGTCTCGTGCGCGAGGTATGGATTCACGCAATCCGCGCCGTAACCGAACAAAAGCGCGAAATGATGCACCTCCCTCGGCTCACCGCTTTCAACTATGAGGGCCACCTGGGAACGTATAGTCTTCTTCACAAGATATTGATGTATGGCGCTTGTCGCCAAAAGGGCCGGGAGAGCGATGTTATCCCTGTCTACCCCGCGATCGCTCAGTATTATAAAGGAATACCCTTTCTCAATGGCGTATTCCGCCTCAAAGCAGATCCTCTCCAACGCGCGCGTAAAACCGTCTTTGCCGCTTTCCGCGTCAAAAAATGTGTATATGGTTTTTGTCCTGAAGCCGTTTATGCTGATGTCACGTATCTTCCCAAGTTCCTCGTCTGTCAATATGGGATTACTGATCATGAGTTTGTGGCTGTGTTTCGGGGTCTCCTCCAATATATTTTTTTCCGGGCCTATGAAGCTGTCCAGGCTCATGACAAGCTTTTCCCTTATGGAATCTATGGCCGGGTTAGTGACCTGCGCGAACAGCTGTTTAAAATAATTATAAAGAAGCTGCGGGTCTTTCGACAAAAAGGCGTGAGGCGTGTCATTACCCATTGAACCCACCGGCTCCTTGCCTTCCTCGGCCATTGGCTTTATTATCACCTTCATGTCTTCGCGAGTATATCCAAAGGCCTTTAGAACGGACATGATGTCCTGGGGCCTCTGACCGGCCGCGGCGCCGGCGGTGAGCGCGTCCAGCTCAACCATGTTTTCCAAATTCCATTTTCCATACGGAGAGCGCCTGGACACGCTTTCCTTTATCTCTGAGTCGTCCACCACGCGGCCCGCTTCAGTATCTATAAAAAAAATCTTCCCTGGTTCCAGCCTTCCAGAGACCTTTATGTCTTCAGGGGCTATGTCTAAAACCCCAACCTCTGAAGCCATCACCACAAAATCATTTTTTGTTATTATGTAGCGCGCCGGACGCAGGCCGTTCCTGTCAAGCACAGCGCCGATATTCTTTCCGTCCGTAAAGGCTATGGCCGCGGGGCCATCCCACGGTTCCATGAAACAGGCGTGATACTTGTAAAAATCCTTAAGTTCCCCGCTCATGAAATCATCATGCTCCCAGGCCGCTGGAATCAGCATCATCATGGCGTGCTCAAGCGGCCTTCCTGACAGGACCAAAAGCTCGAAAAAATTGTCAATCGCGGCTGAATCGCTTCCGCCTTCCACGATAACCGGTTTCAATTTCTCCATGTCTGTCCCGAATAAATCGCTGGCCAATAATCTTTCCC
Organism: Candidatus Omnitrophota bacterium; assembly: GCA_041648935.1. Taxonomy (GTDB): domain Bacteria; phylum Omnitrophota; class Gorgyraeia; order Gorgyraeales; family Gorgyraeaceae; genus JBAZOA01. The sequence continues at coordinate 9,888 of JBAZOA010000004.1, forward strand.
TGGCCCTCACCCCGTTTATGTTGCCGCGCAGAGTATTGATCTCTCCGTTATGGGCCAGAAACCTGAACGGCTGGCTGAGGTCCCAGGCGGGAAACGTGTTCGTGCTGTAGCGCGAATGCACCAGGCACAGGGCGCTTTTCATGCTTTCATCTTTAAGGTCGGGGAAAAAATTCTCCAGTTGGCTGGGCATCAAAAGGCCCTTGTAAGAAATGGTACGGCTTGAGATATTTGTGATATAAAAAGATTTCTTCTGTCTCAGGCCTGAGGCACGGATAATATTTTCCGTTTCTTTCCTTATGACGTAAAGCCTTCTCTCAAAGGCCAATTGATCAGCGAGGGCTTTATTCTTTTCTATAAAAATCTGCTCAAAGACAGGTTTCGCGGTCCTGGCGCCTTTTCCTATATCGGAATCATCTACAGGGACCTTGCGCCACCCAAGGAGAACCTGACCCTGTTCTTTTATTACTCTCTCAAAAACCTCTTTGCAGAATCCGCGCTCATTGTCATCCTGAGGCAGGAATATCAACCCGGTCCCGTATGACCCAATGTCCGGCAGATCAATTTTATTATCCGCGGAGACCTTTTTAAAAAACTCGTGCGGCATCTGAAACAATATCCCGGCGCCGTCCCCGGTTTTCGGGTCCGCCCCGACCGCGCCGCGGTGAGACAGGCGATACAGGACCTCGATGCCCTGTCTGATAATGGCGTTGGTCTTCTGACCTTTGATATTACAGACAAACCCCACCCCGCAGGAATCGTGTTCGAATCCGGGATCGTAAAGCCCCTGTCTTTTCGGAAAATAATCATGCCCCATCAGATCTTCCATTGTCCCGGCCTTATGCCGAACTTGTGTATCTTCGCCCTTAACGTGTTTCGGTTGATACCTAATATTTTCGCCGCCTTTATCTGATTGCCAAAAGTCCTCTCAAGCGCCTTTTCAATCAGCGGTTTTTCCACGGTCTCAACCACTATCTTGTAGACCGTGCCTATCCTGGCGCTCATGAAGGTATGATCCAGGTCCTCAAACAACGCCTCTATATTGATTTTACTGCCTGCATTATCTTCCATCTTTATGTGCTCTAATTTTGTGCATCTGATTTAAAAAAATATATAGCCGCCCCGCCGGGAACCGCTTCCCGGCGGGGCCTCACCATCAATTATACGACCGGAAGATATTTATCAAGCTCATACTGAGGAACCTGTATCTTGTACTCGTTCCATTCTTTCTTCTTAAGCTCAATGAATCTCGGAAATATATGATTTCCCAATATCTTTTTCACGAGCTCGCTGTTTTCCGTTATGGAAATCGCGTGTCCGAGGCTGTCAGGAAGAGTCTCTATGCCCTTTTGCTTCCTTTCAGCGTCTGTCAGATGATACAGATTCTGGTCCATGGGCTTGGGTGCCTTGTATTTCTTCTCTATCCCGTCCAATCCCGCGTGAAGCATGGCCGCGAAAGTAAGATATGGGTTACACGCCGGGTCGCACGCCCTGAATTCACACCTGGTTGCCTTTTCCTGGCCGGGGTGATAAAGCGGGACCCTGATAAGCGCGGACCTGTTGCGCCTGCTCCACGCCACGTACACCGGGGCCTCGTAACCGGGCACCAATCTCTTATATGAGTTTGTGGTCTGCGCGAATATGGAGCATATCTCTTTCGAATGCTTCAAAAGGCCCGCTATATAACTGCGCGCCACATCAGAAAGATAATCCTCGCTCTTGGCGTCAAAAAACGCGTTCTTGCTTCCTTTAAATAACGACTGATGAGTGTGCATGCCCGAACCGTTCTGGCCGAATATGGGCTTCGGCATGAAAGTGGCGTATACCCCGAACTTGCTCGCGATCTCCTTCACGACGATCCTGTACGTTATCACGCTGTCCGCCATCTCCAGGGCGTCCTTATATCTCATGTCAACCTCGTGTTGAGACGGGGCTACCTCGTGGTGGGAATATTCGACGTCTATGCCCATTTTCTCAAGGGCCAATACCGTCTCCCTCCTCAGGTCACTCGCCACATCAAGGGTCGTAAGGTCAAAATAACCTCCTTTATCCAGTATCTCAGGCGCTGAATCTGTCTTGAAATAAAAATATTCCAGCTCGGGGCCGAGATAATAATGGTCAAACCCCATTTTACTCGCCCGCTCCAACGCTCTTTTAAGAACGTAACGCGGATCGCCTTCATAAGGCGTCTTGTCAGGATTCAACACGTTGCAAATCATCCTGGCGACAGCCTTCTCAGACGGCCTCCACGGAAGAATCGCGAAAGTATCGGGATCAGGCATGGCTATCATGTCAGATTCCTCTATATCCTGATAGCCCGTGATGGAAGAACCGTCAAAACCCATCCCATGATCGAGGGCCCCTTCCAATTCCTTATCCGTGATCGCGAAACTCTTTACGTGGCCTAACACATCGGTAAACCATAGACGGATGAATTTCACATCCTTGTCCTTTACCAGCTTCAAAATATCCTGCTTTGTCCTCTTTGCCATCTTTTCCTCCTTGTCATAAAAAAAGGGTGCTTCAAGCCTTTTGGCTTTAAAACACCCTTGTTTTAATATGCCTTTGCACAAACGTTGTGCATCTCTGGTTACACTGCCAGAGTCCTCACCTTATATAAGTAAAAAACGAGGCTTTTTGGTAACCTATTTTTTAAAAAATCACCCTATTGCCTTGCCGCCGCGTTCGCCTGTCCGTATCCTTATGCATTCCCCCAGATCAAGCACGAATATCTTGCCATCCCCTATATCGCCTGTCTTCGCGCCTTTTATGATCGCGTTGATGGTAGGCTCGACGAAATTATCGTTTACCGCTATCTCAAGGCGTATCTTTTTAAGGAGATTGCCCATCTCTTTTAAGCCGCGGTAAACCTCACTAAAACCCTTTTGCCTGCCGTGGCCGAGCACCTCGCTTATGGTGACAAGATTCACCTCCGCCTTATACAATTCGTTCTTCACGTCTATCAGCTTGCTCGGCTGAATAATAGCTATTATAAGTTTCATATGAACCTCTCAAATTTTGTGAAACAAAATTCAATCCCGAGCGGCCCTATGTCCGCATAGCGCCGCGAGGGGCTATTCTAACACCGTGTACGCCCCTTCATGATGCTGGCTTAGATCAAGCCCTATGGTCTCTTCTTTTTCAGATACACGCATGCCTATGACCGCATTCACCGCTTTATATATGATAAAAGTCATCAGCGCCGAATATGCCATGGTAACCAATACAGCCGTTAACTGCACAAACAACTGATGCGGATTGCCATAAAATAATCCGTCAGAACCCGCCGGATTCACGGCCTTTGACGCGAAAAGGCCCGTCGCTATCGCTCCCCATATGCCCCCTATGCCATGAACGCCGAATGCGTCAAGGGCATCGTCGTATCCAAGCCTTGGCTTCACTATCGCGACCGCTAAATAACAGAATACGCTGACCGATAAACCTATGATTATCGCCGGTATCACGCTAACGAAACCAGCCGCCGGGGTAATAGCGACCAATCCCGCCACGGCGCCCGTGACTGTCCCGAAAATAGTAGGCTTCCCGTTGAATACCCACTCTAATATTGCCCAGCTGAGGCCTGCCGCGGCCGCCGCCGTATTTGTCACCACAAAAGCGTTCGCGGCCAAACCATTGGCTGCCAGGGCGCTCCCCGAATTAAAGCCGAACCAGCCAAACCACAATAATCCCGCGCCCAATACCACAAAAGGCAGGTTATGCGGAGGCGCTGATTTATCAGCGTAGCCTTTTCTCTTGCCTATCAATAAAGCCGTGACCAGGGCCGCGACTCCAGCGCTTATATGCACGACTGTCCCGCCGGCGAAATCAAGCGCGCCCATACCCCTGAGCCATCCTCCTATGCCCCAAACCCAGTGAGCTATCGGGTCATAGACAAGTGTCGCCCACAAAAGTATAAAAACAACAAAACCTGAAAATTTCATCCTCTCGGCGAACGCCCCTATAATAAGGGCCGGGGTTATTATCGCGAACATCGCCTGGAATATCATGAATACCTGATGCGGTATCGTGGCCGCGTAATCGGCATAAGGCTCAAAACCGACCCCCTTCAAACCCAGCCATCCTAGGCCTCCGAAGAACCCGCTGGACGGCGCGAAAGAAAGAGAATAACCGAAAAGTACCCACTGCAGGCTCACAAGACACAATATGATCATGCACTGCATCAGAACCCCCAGAACATTCTTGCGCCTGACAATGCCCCCGTAAAAAAACGCGAGGGCCGGGGTCATGAGCATTACAAGCGCGGCTGAGAATAAAACAAAACCAGTATCACCCGAATTGATCATAATATCCTCCTTTAAATTGATTAAATACAAAGGCGCCCGCCAAAGTCCTGCGGCGGACGCCTTTGAGTTAACACATCTTTGTGTTTTTACTTAACCTTCTACTCCATTAAGTAAAAATACGCTGTTTTTGGTAACCGCGTTTACGCCATTTCTCTATTATGCTCTTCTTGTGCTTCAATATCATGACATGGGAAATGCCCATCTCCCTGGCCGCCTCGCGCACAGTGCATCCTTTCAATAGATAAGAAAGCGCCTTTTGCTCCGCGTCGGTCAGACCTATATTTTTTATCTCGTCAACCGTGAGATTGTTCTCCGCGCCTTGCCTGAAATCGCTTTTCTTGTCTTCTATGATATCCCCCAGGGTCAGTCCGCCCGGGGATACAAGCTCATCTATGCTTGAGAACACGACCTTAGGCCTGCCTTTTCTTAAAAAATTCTGTATGTGGAATTCGCATGCCTTGGTCACATAGGCCTCGTTTATGCCTATTGGAAGCCCTTGTCCGTAATGCTGCCACAGATAAAGGCACATCTCCTGATAAAGATCTTCTTCGCTGTAAACGCTCCTTAACAGGTGTTTCCTCGCTATATATTTAAGCGAAGGCGTGATTTTTTCCAATAATATCCTGAAATCCATGCGTTATCACCATCCTAAAACAAAAAAGGAGTTCTATGCCGTGACTCCTCGGCATGGAACTCCTTTGTCCTAAAAATAAAAAAGGGCGCTCTTTCGAACACCCTTGTCCCTTTTTTATCCGCGGCACAAACGCTGTGCCTTATTCAATTCTACTTAAATTATACCACTTATTTCCCTTATGTCAAGCATTTTCCCAAAACTTGACATTCTCGCAATACTCATTTGTCAAGTTGTTCAGGGTGATGTTTAACGATCTTTGCCTGGACCAGGTATATCACGTCTTCCGCTATATTAGTGGCATGATCGCATATGCGTTCCAGAAAACGGGCTATCAAAAGAAGCTGTACGGCCCTTGGCGCCATAGACCCATCCTTGACCATATAATCCTCTACCAGTTCTTTCTGAATGGCATCTCTTAGATTGTCCGCTTCCGAATCAGACATGAGGACCTTTTTCGCCAAATCGCTGTCACCCTTTACAAACGCGTCTATGGACATCTTCACCATGTTCTGAGCCACGGTCGTCAATTTCGGAATATCAATCAAAGGCTTTAAAAGCGGCTTATCCGAAAGTTCTATCGTCCTCTGCGCTATGTCCACGGCTATGTCAACTATCCTCTCGAGCTCGGCGTTTATCTTCATGCCGGTGGTTATAAAACGCAGGTCCTTTGCCATTGGCTGGTAACGCGCTATCAGATCTATGCATTTTTCATCGATATATAACTCAAGGTTATCAACATTGACATCATTATCTACCACGGCCCTGGCCAAAGATTTATCCCTATTTTTCAAGGCGTCTATTGATTTATAGATAGACTCTTCGGCAAACGCCCCCATTTTAAGGATATCCTGTTTCAACCCGCTTAGCTCCTGATCAAAATGTCTTTCCATGATAAACCCTCCTATCCATATCTCCCTGTTATATAATCCTCTGTACGCTTATCCCGCGGTTTAGTGAATATATCCTCTGTCTTATTAAACTCTATCAATTCACCCAGGAGCATGAAACCCGTGTCGTCAGATACCCTGGCGGCCTGCTGCATGTTGTGCGTAACTATTATTATAGTATAATTATTCTTTAATTCACGCATTAATTCCTCTATGCGCTGGGTAGACTGGGGATCCAGGGCGGAACAGGGCTCATCCATCAATAATACGTCCGGCCTGACAGCTATAAGCCTGGCGATACACAGCCTCTGCCTCTGCTCCAGGGACAGTCTCAGCGCGGATTCCTTCAACCTGTCCTTCAGCTCATCCCATAAAAGAACGCTCTTCAGGCTTTCCTCAACTATCTCATTAAGCCCGTCGCGTGTAACCCCGGATTCATGGATCTTCTGGCCAAAAACAATATTCTCGTAAATTGAAAGTGGAAAAGGATTTGGCCGCTGAAACACCATGCCTATTTTTTTGCGCAATGCCACCAAATCCGCGGCCGGGCCTAGGATATTTTTTCCGTCACTCAAAACCTCTCCCTCTATGCGGACTCCTTCTATCAGATCATTCATGCGGTTAAAAACCCTCAATAGCGTGGACTTGCCGCAGCCCGAAGGCCCGATTATCGCGATAATCTTATTCGGCTCAAAAGATGAATTGATATCTTTCAGGGCGTGGAAATTTCCGTACCAAAGGTTCAGATTTTTGGTTATTATTTTTGACATTATCCGAACTTCCCTCTTATATAACCGTCTGTGCGCGGATCTTTGGGCGCCGTGAAAATCCTGTCCGTCTTATCTATTTCGATAAGCTCTCCGTTCAGAAAAAAAGCTGTCCTGTCCCCGACCCTGGCGGCCTGCTTGACATTATTGGTCACCAACACTATGGTATATCTCTCCTTCAATTTAACCATGGCGTCCTCTACCTTTGCCGTGGAGATAGGGTCCAGCCCGGAACAGGGCTCGTCAAAAAGGATCACCTCGGGCTCTACCGCCAATGTCCTCGCTATGCAAAGCCGCTGCTGCTGGCCGCCTGATAATTTGAACGCCGATTCGTCAAGCCTGTCTTTCACTTCATCCCAGAGATACCCCTGCTGTAACGCGCGCTCCACTTTATCCCTTAATTTTTTCTTATCTTTCACGCCATGCATCCTCATGCCATAAGCCACGTTATCAAATATGGTCAAGGGAAGCGGGAGGGGGAGCGCGAATACCATCCCGACCTTTCGCCGCAGCTCCTCCGCGTCAATGCCCTTCACATCCTCTCTCTCAAACTCCACCGCCCCAGTCATCTTATAGCTCGGATTCAACTCGTTCATGCGGTTAAGCGAACGCAGAAAAGTCGTCTTGCCGCTGTTTGAAGGCCCTATTATGCTCATGATCTCATTAGGCTGAATCTCAATAGAAACCTTTTTTACGGCATGTGTAACGCCAAACCATATATTTAAATCGTGAGTTTCAAAGATTACCATTTTTTCTTCTTTCTTAACTTATAACGAATAATGATGGCGACCAGATTCATGAATAAGACAAGTGCCAGCAAAACAAAAGCTGTACCGTATCTGATTTTTTCATCAACATTGGGCACTTGAGTCGAAATGACATACAGGTGATACGGCAGAGCCATTGCCTGGTCAAATACTGAATCCGGCAGGCGCGGGAGATAAAAGGCCGCCACTGTAAACAGGATAGGCGCTGTTTCCCCCGCCGCCCTTCCCAGGCCCAAAATAGTCCCTGTCAGGATCCCGGGAATCGCGTTAGGAAGAACGATATGCCTTATTGTCTGCCATTTACTGGCCCCCAGAGACAGGCTCACCTCACGGAACGACTGCGGCACGCTTTCCAATGCCTCGCGCGACGTAGTGATAATTATGGGGAGTATCATTATGCCTAAAGTAAGGGAACCGGACAGGATAGACGCCCCGAATTTAAAAAACACCACGAAAAGCGCGAGCCCGAATAATCCATAGACCACTGAAGGCACTCCCGCCAGATTAACTATGGCTAATTTAATAATACGCGTGAGCATATTGGCCTTTGAATATTCACTGAGGTATATCGCGGCTAATAAACCGATGGGAAGGGCGAATATGATCGCACCGGCCACTAGATACAAGGTCCCTATAATAGCGGGAAAGATTCCGCCGCTGCGCATTCCCTGCCGCGGCATATCTGAAAGAAACTGCCAATTAATAGCTGGAAGGCCCTTCTGGATAATAGAGACAATGATAAGCCCCACCGGTACGACTATTAAAAGCGTCGCCAGGAACAGGAAAAAGAAAGCTATCTTTTGGGCCCGGTAAGGATTCTTTGTCATCTCTCTCTATGCAGAAATAAATCCGCTGTCACGTTAATCGCGAAACTAATCACGAATAAAACTATGCCTATGGAAAAAAGCGCGAAATAATGCTCGCTCCCCACAACCGCCTCGCCCATTTCCGCGGCAATAGTGGCGGTCAATGTCCTGACCGGCTGTAATATGCTGTGAGGCAGGATGGCGGCATTCCCGGTAATCATCATGACAGCCATTGTCTCGCCGATGACCCTGCCTATTCCAAGCATTATCGCGGCAAGTATGCCGCTTGACGCCGCCGGAAGCATCACGCGCCATATTGTCTGCCAGTGCGTGGCGCCCAAGGCAAATGCCCCTTCTTTATAGGTCTTTGGCACTGAGTAAAGCGCGTCTTCGGCTATGGATACTATGGTAGGCATCGCCATGAACGCCAGCATTATGGAACCGGATAACGCGGTCAGGCCTGTAGGCAGATGAAAAATACTCTTTACAAGCGGGACAAGCGTTACCATGCCTATAAAACCAAGCACCACACTCGGGATAGCGGCCAATAGTTCTATGCCCGCCTTGAGAACCTCTTTTAACCTTGAAGGGGCTATCTCAGCTATGTAGACCGCGCACCCGACCCCTATGGGTATTGAAATAACCGCGGCCCCGAATGTAACCAATAAAGACCCGAGTATTAAAGGCAGAATACCCAGTTGCGCCGGTTCTGAAATAGGATACCAGCTCTTCCCGAAAAGAAAATCAAAAGGCCTCACGGTCCTGAACACCGCCATCCCCTCTTTCAACAGAAACAAAAAAATCAGGGCAACGAAAAATATCGAGGCCATGCCGCATATAAAAATCAATTTTTCAATAATAAACTCTTTGAATTTTCTCATATTTATTTATTGATGGGGACAAAATCCGTTTTCAGGACAATCCCCTGGCCTTCTTCTGAAAGCGCGAAATCCACAAAGTCTTTTACAATACCCTGAGGAACCCCGTTGGTATATAAAAACAACGGCCTTGATATCGGATACGCCCCGCTTACCACATTTTCTATTAACGGCGGCACGTATTCTGACTGTCCGTCTTTTGCCACGGCCACGGCCTTCTGTTTCTTAGACACATAACCCATCCCATAATACCCTATGGCCGCGGGATTCCCCGCCACCTCATCCGCGATTGCCTGAGATGAGGAAAGCATCAACGCGCCCGGCGAGAACTCTTCTCTGCCCCCTGGGTCATTCTTTCTCAGGACATGCTCTTTGAAATAAACATGCGTGCCTGAATTGACCTCCCGCGACAGGATCACTATCTTCTCGTCACGTCCGCCCAATTCTTTCCAATTCGATATCTTGCCCGTGAATATACCCGCCAGTTGATCCATGGTCAGCCTATCAACAGGATTAAAAGGGTTTACCACCACGGCCAACCCGTCAAGCCCCGCCTTTATCTCGTTCGGCTCTATACCCTTCTGCCTCGCCAGATCAATCTCCTTTTGCTTGATATCCCTGGAACTCATCGCTATATCGCACGTGCCGCTTATTAGACTTGAAAAACCCGTGCCTGAACCGCCTCCTGTAACCGCGATAAACTCCTTTGGATTGACTTCCATGTATTTCTCCGCCCATGCCTGCCCCAAGTTCACCATTGTATCAGAACCTTTGATCTGAATAGAATCTTTATCTTTTGCTGCGGACGCCGAACCTATAGACATGCATACAACAAAAAAAACCAAGTATTTCTTTAACATTATCCCCTCCCAAATTTTGTGAAACAAGATTTAATCCCGAAGCAGCCTATCTTTCTAATTAGACTGCGAGGGACAAATTTAAAACGCTATCTTTATCTTAGTGCCTAATATATTGATATCGGTCCATTTTCCAGCGCTCTTTGAGTCCTGAAGCATGTAATATAATTCTCCTTTTATATTCTTGCTTATACTCATGCCAACCCCTGAAGAAAATCTGTTCCGATTAAACTGATTGGTCGCGCCAAAACCTACGAAAATCTCATCCGAGAGATACGGCTGAATCTCCATGCTGGTAAATTTCCACGGAAACTTCACTCCAAGCTTATTACGGTATCTCCAGGAATCCACCTGATAATCAAAATACCTATATTCCATACGGCTGCGGTCTTCTATCCTAAATCCATTCAAATCCCACGATAAGGCCGCGGTTAAAAAAGGTTCTTTTTCCAGTTTAAACTTTCCTCTGTTCAATTCATATATGTGTCTATATCCAAGTCCGACATTCAGATATCTTTTAAGGCTATAAAAAAACCCGGCCTCATAATGATGGTAACAGAATTCATTCGCGTTATCCGCCCAGCGGAATTCCTGCTCCAATACCGCCTTGGAATTATCATTAATTTTGAATTCCTCTGAATCCGTATTCCATATCTGGAAATCGCCGTCGTCATAAGCATGCCCGTTTACGCTTGTCAAAACTATCAATAACATCAATACTATCGCCCTTGATAACTTTTCACGCATACACCCTCCTTTTGTTTTCAAGAAAGAGTATACAATGCCTCTATCAAATACGTTTCAAGACAAAGTAAAATATATGTAAAGTTTTTTTGGTAAATTTGCTACTTAGGTAAGCTAAACCAGAATTTTGAACCCATGCCTTCTGTGCTCTCTACCCCGACAGCTCCGCCGTGCAATTCCACTATATGTTTCACTATGGAAAGCCCAAGGCCTGTCCCGCCCATTTCAACCGAACGGGCCTTATCCACGCGGTAGAACCTTTCAAAAATACGGGGGATGTCTTTCGCGGGAATGCCCCTGCCCGAATCCTCTATGATAATCTTAACCTGGTCTTCTGTCCCCCCGCCGTATATTTTGATAAAACCTTTTTCTCTGTTAAATTTTATCGCGTTATCTATCAGATTCGTAAATACCTGCTCCAGCATGGCCTCATCAAATCTCAGCGAAAGCCCTTTTGGCAATTCATTTCTGATTTCCATGTCTTTCTTTTTTATGCGCGCGCTAAACCCTGATATGGCCTTCTGGACCTCTTGATACGCGTTGACATCCTTCTTTTTGACCTCGGCCGCTTCTGACTCAAGACGAGACAGGGATAAAAGATCTTCCACTAAACTATTAAGCCTCTCCGCGTGAGCCTGTATTATCTTCACGAAATTCCGATTATTCTCTTTGTCATCCAACGCGCCGTCCAAAAGCGTCTCCGTAAAACCTTTTATGGAAGTAAGCGGCGTTTTAAGCTCATGCGATACATTCGCCACAAAATCTTTGCGCATGGTTTCCAATCTCCGCATCTCTGTCATGTCATGTATCACCAATAGACACCCGCTGACTCCGCTTCTTTCAAATACGGGAGAGGCGTTTATCTGAAATATCTTCTGCACGGGCCAAGACATGGCAAGCTCGCGCGATTTAAACTCCCCCTTTCTTAAAACCTCTTCTATTATAACGGCTATGTCATTATTGCGTATGGCCTCCAGAAAAATCCTGCCTTCCAGATCCTGTTTTGATACCCCGAATATTTTCTCAACAGTGGTATTTACAGAAATCACCCGGCTCGCCCTGTCCACCACTATTATGCCTTCTATCATGCTTTCCAATATAGCGACCAGATGCTGATTCTTTACCTCTACCTCCCGTATCTTATCTTCCAGCCCCTGGGCCATGTTATTCAAGGCCCCTGCCAGCTCTTCTAACTCATCTTTTGAATTGACAAATATCTTATGGCTGAAATCGCCCTTGGAAAACCGGCGCGATATATTGATTATCTTGCGTATGGGTTTTGTGATCTGCGTGGCCAGGACTGAACCGGCCATAAACGCCAAGCCGAGCGCGAAGAATAAACTCAATACAACAGATTTTCTGATGACAGAAAGGACTTTTTTCACGCTGGTAAGAGGAAGGGCCAGCCTTATGGCGCCTTCTATTGAGCCGTCAGAGTTTATTACAGGCAATGCCACATATAACATATCTATCCGGAGAGTATCGGAATAACGTATCCGCTCTCCTATGGCTCCTGAAAAAGCGGCCAATATCTCAGGCCTATCAGAATGATTCTCCATCCTCAACGCCTCTTCCCGGGATTTTTCAGAATCAGCCAGGACCCCGCCGTTATTATCTATCACTGTGATGCGGCACCCCGCCCTTACGCTTAAATCCTTTGTCAACCCATCCAAGCGCGCGAAATCTTTCGCTATTATATCATTCCGAGTTATCTGGCCTTCTATGAGGCGGGCTTGCGTTACCAGAGAGGATTTAATCTCTTTTATAGATATCTCTTCCAGATTCTTGTCCAGGAAATACGCTATGAACCCAAACGAAATAAGGACTATAAATACATAAGAAAATATTAATTTACCCTTAAAGCTCTTGCTCAAACCTGTAACCATAGTTTTTCACTGTGACAATGTGCTTAGACTCATCCTTTAATTTTTTGCGGAGAGTGGTTATGTGGGCGTCTACCGTGCGGGTCTGAATCTCGAGCGCCTGGTCAAGGCCCCAGATGGTATCCAAAAGGTAATCGCGCGACAATACCCTGCCTTTCGCCTTTATCAATGTCTTCAATAGCTCAAATTCTTTTGCCGTGAGCGCCGCGGGCCTATCCCTGACCTTCACTTGTATCTTTGAAAAATCAATTGTCAAATTGTCTATTTTCAATATCTCTGGCAAGCTATCTTTTTCTTTGACGCGGCGCAGGACAGCCTTTATCCTGGCGATCAACTCTCTGGGACTGAACGGTTTTGTCATATAATCATCAGCCCCCAATTCCAAGCCTATGACCTTATCCGCCTCCTGGCTTTTAGCCGTGAGCATGATTATCGGGATTGACGAGGCCCTGGCGTCTTTCTTCAGGGTCTTGCAGACTTCCAGGCCATCCATACCGGGAAGCATCAAATCCAACAGAATAAGATTCGGCGTCTCTTTGATTGCCGAATCCAAGGCATCTTCTCCGTTACGCGCGGATATAGTTTTAAACCCCTCTTTTTCAAGATTATATTCCAACATCTTGACTATGTCCTTCGCGTCTTCCACTATCAGTATCTTTTCCTTTGCCATAACTTTTATTGTACCCCAGCATCGCGGAAAAGTAAAGTCATTGGGAACGGCAAAAAGGGACGTCCGCCATAGAAATTGACGGACGTCCCTCGCGTAATTACCCGATTAAACCTTTTATTTACACCAACCCCTGATCCAGCATGGCGTCGGCCACTTTCACAAAGCCGGCGATGTTGGCGCCGTTGACGTAGTTGATATACTTGCCTTCCTTACCGTACTTGACGCAGGAATTGTGAATGCTGATCATTATCTGATGCAGTCTCTCATCCACTTCTTCACTCGTCCAGGAAAGGCGCTGGCTGTTCTGAGACATCTCAAGGCCGCTCGTGGCGACCCCGCCCGCGTTTGACGCCTTGCCGGGCGCGTAAAGGATCTTGGCGTCCTGGAACACCTGTATCGCCTCAGGCGTGGAAGGCATGTTAGCGCCCTCGCCTATGGCCACACAGCCGTTTTTCACTAATTTCTTGGCGTCCGCCTCGTTTATCTCATTCTGGGTAGCGGACGGAAACGCGATATCGCACTTCACTTCCCAGGGCTTCTTGCCTTCAAAATACTTACAGTTATATTTATCGGCGTATTCCTTTATGCGGCCGCGCTTCACATTCTTCAGCTCCATGACAAACTCAATCTTCTGCTGATTTATGCCTTCGGAATCATAAATAAAACCGTTGGAATCCGAAAGCGTGACCGGCTTGGCCCCCAGCTGGATCAGCTTCTCAACGGTATACTGAGCCACGTTGCCTGATCCTGAGACAGCGCATATCTTGCCTTTCAGGGATTCTCCTCTTGTCTTAAGCATCTCCTGGACAAAATAAACACAGCCATAACCTGTTGCCTCAGGCCTTATCAGGCTTCCGCCCCAATTAAGGCCCTTTCCTGTCAATACGCCCGTGAATTCGTTACGCAGCCTCTTATATTGTCCGTACATGAAACCAATCTCCCTGCCGCCAACCCCGATATCCCCCGCGGGGACATCCGTATCCGGCCCTATGTGCCTCTGCAACTCTGTCATGAAGCTCTGGCAGAATTTCATTACCTCATTATCTGATTTTCCTTTCGGGTCAAAATCAGAGCCGCCTTTTCCTCCCCCCATCGGAAGTGTAGTCAGGCTGTTCTTAAAAACCTGCTCAAAGGCCAAAAATTTCAATATGCCCAAATTGACGCTGGGATGAAAACGAATCCCGCCCTTGTAAGGCCCTATGGCGCTGTTCATCTCTATGCGATAACCCCTGTTCACATGGATCTCGTTCTTATCATCAAGCCACGGGACACGAAACATCAGGACGCGCTCCGGCTCGACTATTCTTTCAAGTATCTTCGCCTTCTGGTATTTAATGTTCTTTTCGATAAACGGCATTACCGACTCAACCACTTCACGGACTGCCTGATGAAACTCTGTCTCATGAGGGTTCTTCTCGATAACCCTTGTCATGAATTCTTCTATTTTCTTAGACATACACCCTCCTTTATATGCAAAATTTGCCTGTTTTTTAGGCGGCCTGCCAAAAAAATAAAAGGCGTCCAACATCGCTGTAATATTGGACGCCTTTGTCCTTATCTACGCCTTATATTTTGTTTTTTATATAATAACATAAAGGACCGTCTTGTCAAGGATTTTAAGCTATTTAACCCTCCACCTGACCACGCCGCTTGATTCGTCCAGGGCTTCTATAGGCGTTCCCGCGGGCGCGTCCTGCTGAAGGCGCTTGGCGTACAATGCCCCTACCTCTTCCAATGATATGCCGTTTTTCCGCGCGATGGCCCTGTAAATGACCACCCGGTCGTTATTCTCGGCGCTTACAATGCCCCCCAGAGAAGAATCCCCGTTACGGACCTCAACCATGCCAGACTTATTCTCTCCTATCGCGCCCTTTGCCTCCCAGGAAATCAATTCATCGCGTCTATCCTTGCGGTTCATCGCGGCCTGCTCCACCTCAGGGCCCAAAGAATCCTCCGCGTAGGCCTCTCTGACAAAAGACATCCTGCTGGTCGGCTTATCCTTGACCCCGGATACCATATTCTCTATATCATCTATATCCTTTGAAACGTGCTGATATATATCAAGCCTCATGGATATATCCAGCTTTATCGCCTCTTTCGGCGCCTCTACCCTTACCCTGGCGCATCCCAATCCCAGGACAATAATACATAATACCAAAATACCCGCTATCCTCATAAGCCCCCCTTCTTTAATATAAAATCGTGCAGGATTACTGTCAGATCCCTCTTGCCCGCCCCTCCATCCAAAAGCACATCCAGGATAACATCCCCCCTGTCCGAAAACAGCCTGATATTGCCTTTATTATAATGATAGTTCTTAAAACTTTCCACTATTATATCCATGGATTGATTGGACCTTTTGGCTATATTCTCCAGGAAACCCCTGTCTTTAATTCTAAGGATGCCGCCTTTTTCACCTGTAAAAAAATTCCCATCAAGGGATGTTACGGCGATGCCTTCTCCTGCCAGGGACGCGTCGCCTCCCAGGTTTCCTGTCATCTCGAATTTCTCGGTCAGCTTAAAATCATTCACCAGCGTCTTGATATCAAGATCCAGCGCCTTTAATTTAAAATCATATCCCGCGCCTTTGTCTAAGTCCAGGGACGCGTCGCCCTTGACCTTACCGCCCAGAAAATCCAAAACAAGATCATTCAGATACAGCGTGCCGTTCTCCAGAAAGGCCGCGCTCCTTATCCGCGCCAGGGTTATCTTGTTATACTTCACGCTGCCTACCCGCAAAAACCCGCCATCCCGGGTCCTCGCTATTTTTAAAATAATATCCCGCGCCTCCAGCCCGCTCACGCTCAATGAGGACATTTCCAGAGAGAGCCCCCGAATCTTATCAAGATGATTTCCGACGGCCAGGGATCTCGGCGTGTAATAAATATTCATGTTCTCTATTTTTAAATCGTAGCGGGAGATTTTTTTTATCTTTATGTCCTTTAAAGAAAGCCGCGAGAGACTGAAATCCGTCCTGCCGATGGACACGGAATCCGCGTTTAATGTCTTTTTAATCTGATTTTCTATCTGGGATGATGCTATTGGACCGGCGAGAAAATAAGCGGCGATGCACGGCGCCGCGAGGAACAACAAGACATAAAGAAACGTCTTACCTCTCATCTACGACCTTGAAATTATAATAACCCAGCACCCTCACCCTGGCCCTTGATTCCGACACGAGCCAGTCATGAAATTTTTTCATGAATGTGTCATGCTGCTTTTTTTCTTTCCACTGGTACACGGAGGCGTACTGATTCTTGAAACCATGCCGTTTGAAGGTCCGGTACCTTATGAACCCCGCGGCCTTCCTCGCGTGAGCGGCCCACATCCTGTTGTCCTTATGGTAATGCCTGACCTGGCTGGGCTGTATCTCGAATAACACCGTATGTATGAACATGTCTATAGTATGGGCAGATACTTGTCCAGCTCGTACTGGGATATTTGGGTCTTGTACTCATCCCACTCCAGGTGTTTATTGCGGATGAAATACTCGAAAAGTTTATCCCCCAGGGCCTCTTTCACGAGCCTGCTTTTTTCCGTCAGCTTTATCGCCTCGTATAAATCCTCGGGCAGAGACTCTATGCCCAATCTTTCTCTTTCTCCTTCTGTCATGTGATAAATATTATCTTCCGCGGGCTTTGGGAGTTTATATTTCTTCTTCATGCCTTCAAGTCCTGCCTTTAGCATGACGGAAAGCGCGAGATATGGATTGCACGCCGGGTCAGGTGACCTGAATTCTATCCTGGTGGCCTTTTCCTTGCCTGGCTTATACATCGGGACCCGTACGAGCGCCGAGCGGTTCATCTGGGCCCAGCAGATATAAACAGGCGCCTCATAACCAGGCACAAGCCGCTTGTAAGAATTGATCCATTGGTTGGTCACGGCGGTTGTCTCGGGGACATGTTTCAATATGCCTGCTATGAAATATCTGGCGATATCTGAAAGATGAGACTTGTCAGTCTTGCTGAAAAACGCGTTTTTCGAGCCCTTGAAAAGCGACTGGTGGACGTGCATGCCGCTGCCATTTATGCCGTAGACCGGTTTTGGCATGAACGTGGCGTATTTACCATGCTGTCTGGCCACCTCTTTCACCACCATCCTGTATGTCATGACGTTATCGGCCATCTTCAGGGCCTCGCAATATCTCAGGTCTATCTCGTGCTGTGATGTGGCGACTTCATGATGGCTGTACTCCACCTCCACGCCCATTTTCTCAAGCATGATAACGGTCTCGCGCCTCAGATCCTGCGCGACATCAAGGGGTGTCAGGTCAAAGTACCCGGCCTTGTCCAGGATTATGGCGTTTTTCGGATTCTCAAAATAAAAATACTCGAGCTCGGGTCCTATGTAATAATCAAAACCCATTGCCTTCGCCTCTTTCAGATTTTTCTTAAGGACATATCTGGGATCCCCTTCGAAAGGACTGCCGTCCGGCTTCAATATATCGCAGAACATCCTCGCGGAAAGACCGTCCTTGTCTGTCCTCCACGGGATAAGCTGAAAGGTCGAAGGGTCAGGCATCGCCACCATGTCGCTTTCTTCTATGCGGGCAAAACCCTCTATTGACGAACCGTCAAACCCCATCCCGTCTTCCATCGCCTTTTCAAGCTCCCGGCTGGTGATGGAAATGCCTTTCTGAAAACCAAGGACATCCGTAAACCAGAGTTTTATAAATTTAACATTGTGCCTCGCCGCTAATCTCAATATGTCTTTTTTGGCCTTCGATAACATAATCAACTCCTTCTATATTCCGCGGTAACTGTTGTCTTTATGCCTCCGCGCACGTTGAAATCTCCCCTGACATGCACCCATCTGGGCTTACAGCTCGCCGCGAAATCATCCAGGATCCTGTTCACGACGTGCTCATGGAACACGCCCACGTCTCTGTAGAAACACATGTAAAGCTTGAATGACTTCAACTCCACGCACCACTTATCAGGCTTATACTGGATGGTGATATTGGCGAAATCGGGAAGCCCGGTCTTTGGGCAGACACACGTGAACTCCGGATTTTCCAATGTGACGGCGTATTCCCTGTCAGGATATTTATTCTCCCAGATATCTATCTTGGGCGTCTTTAAACCGCGAATATTCTTTTGTAAATTTTCATAACTTAATCTGGTTTTCATTTTTATTGGGACACTGCAGTGTCCCCTACGAATTTGTCGCAAAAGCCTCTAATTTATTTCTTCATTTCATGGGTAACAATAATGGCTTCCGCCACCTCTTTCATGGGCCTGCGCCTGTCCATGCTGTATTTCTGCATCCTCCTGAACGCGTCATCTTCCGTAAGGCCCTCCTCTTTCATCAGGATGCCCTTCGCGCGCTCCACGAGCTTGCGTATCTCCAATTCCTCCTGTATGACCTTTGTCTTGACCATGAGCTCGGTATTTTCTATGGCTATGGCCGCCTGGTTGGCCACGCTTGTAAGCACGTTTATCTCCGTCTTCGTGAACTTGTGCGGCTCCGAGGTATAACAGTTCAATACGCCTATGACCTTATTCTTTACGCTAAGCGGCACGCACAATAAAGAAACAAGCCCTTCTTTGCCGGCGATGTCTTTATATTTATAACCCGGGTCCTTCATCACATCAGGCACCGCCAGCGCCTTATTCTGCTCGACCACCCTCCAGGAAATACCCTCGCCTTTTTTCAGCGGTTTTTTCTGTATGTAGGCCTCGCTTATGCTCTGCGTGGCGCGTATCACGAGATTTTCCCTCTTATAATCCAGCAACATCAAAGAGCAAATCCTGGAATTCATGACCTCGGCGGTCACCGTGACTATCAACTTCAATATATCTTCGAGATAAAGATCGCTGGATATGGCCCTGGAGATCTTGGTCAGCGCCGCTATCGTATCTGTCGGCCTATGCGATACCTTCCTCATATTGCCACCACCGCTATCCCGGCCTTATCCGCCAATCTCAACGCGTCTTCCTTGTCTATAATCAATGTCTTATTGGCCTCTATCGCGATACACGCGGCCTTTACTTCGCTCAACAACATTATCGTATCCGGCCCCATCACCGGGACATCAAATCTCATGTCCTGCCTGGGCTTAGAGACCTTGACGACCACTATCCCTTCCTTGCCGAAATGCGCCGCCCTCTTTATCGCCTCGTCAGTACCCTCTATCGATTCGATGGCTAACACTGTCATGTCTTTCACCACAACGCTCTGCCCTATATCCAGCCCTGATATCCTTTTCGCTATCCGTCTCCCGAATTCGATGTCCTTTAAAACATTTTCTCTTGGCGCGGCGCTTGTGAGCACCCCTTTTTTCGGCATGTAATCCGCCAGGAACATGGTCGACTTCAGCACTTTTATCCCGGACACGTTCAATATCCTGGCGACGGCGCCTATGATGGAATCCGTTTTCTTATCGCGCAGACTGTTTAAAAGGGCCGACATCCTCGTGTCTATCTTGATACCCTTGTCAAAAAGCGTCTTGTGTTTGACCTGGCCGGCCATCACCACGGACGTCAGTTTTTCCTGTTTTAATATCCGGATCAAACCCTCGAGTTCCCCGACGCCTAACCATAGGGTCTTATGGACAAACTTCTCGAGCTCTTTCGAGGTCTCGCCGATTATGGCGACGGCTGTCACCTCCACGCCTTTTTCTCCCGCCGCGCGCGCGAATATGACCGGGAATTTCCCATTGCCGGCAATAAGGCCTATCCTATTCAGCACCTCTGGTAACACCTCTTTCCGAACCCTTTATGAATTCAAGGAGATATCGGATCTCCTCGAATTCCTTTAATTCCTCTTTTACCTTTTCGGCGGCGTGCCGAAAAGACAGCTTTGAGTGAAAAAGTATCTTAAAGGCCTTTCTCAATTCTATCTGCGCTTCCCTGGACATGCCTGAACGCCTTATCCCGATAAGATTCAAGCCATATACCCTTGCGGGATGTCCGTCACAGGTGGAAAAAGGAGGTATATCCCGCACTATCTTTGAGCACCCCCCTATTATAGACAGCTTACCGACCCTCACAAACTGATGTATGGCCGCCAACCCACCAAGGACAACCTTATCTTCGAGCGTGACATGCCCCGCCAGGGTCCCCGCGTTCGCGATTATGCAGTTATTCCCCACCTTGCAATCGTGCGCCACGTGGGAATACGCCATCAAAAGATTATCATCCCCCAAGGAAGTGGAATGGCCTTCCTCTGTCCCTGGGTTCAGGGTCGTGTATTCCCTGATGATATTATTATCGCCTATTTTTAAAAAAGTCCTCTTGCCCTTGTATTTAAGGTCCTGCGGGGCGCTGCCCACGACCGCGCCGGTGAACACACTGCAATTATCGCCTATCGTGGTATTGCCGTTTATCACGACGTGCGGGCCTATCCTGGCGGACCTGCCTATCACCACGTCAGGACCTATAATAGCATAAGGGCCGACTTCTATATCGTCGGCCAGCTTCGCCTTTTTATCTATTAACGCTGTGGGGTGAATTTTCATTTTTTAAACATCAACCAAGGCGAACATCAGATCGGCCTCGCTCACGAGCGTACCGTCCACTAAGGCCCTCGTATGCACCTGACCTGTCTTGGATTTCAATTTAACCACCTCTACTTCCAACCTAAGCTGGTCGCCCGGGACCACGGGCTTTCTGAATTTCGCGTTATCCAGACTCATGAAATACGCGACCTTTCCCACATTCTCTCTCTTGTTCAGCATCAACACGCCCGCCACCTGAGCCATGGCCTCTATTATGAGAACCCCGGGCATTACGGGGTTGCCCGGGAAATGCCCTGTAAAAAACTGCTCATTCATGGTGACGCTCTTTATGCCGACCGCGCGCTTGTCCTCTTCCCATTCTATTATCTTATCGACAAGCAAAAACGGATATCTATGCGGGAGTATTTTCTGTATGTCCACCGAGTCCAGCGCGTCGCCGCCCGTCTCAACATAAACTCCCCTTATGCCGGCGGACTGTATCTTTTCTCTCTGGGCGCTTATTTTTTCAACAAGCTGCATGTTCAGCGGATGCCCGCTTCTCATGGCGATGATATGGCCTTTTATATTGTAACCCAATAGATACATGTCGCCGAGCAGATCCAGTATCTTGTGCCTCGCGAATTCGTCGTCAAAACGCAAGTCGTTATCTATGACCCCGTTCTGGCCCACCACAACCGTATTTTCATAATTCGCCCCTTTGCCGAGGCCTCTTTTCCTCAGGTCATTGACCTCCTTCTCGAGACAGAATGTCCTGGAAGACGCGATCTCTTTCTCAAATGTCGTGTCGTCAACCGTGAAAGATATATACTGCGCCTTCAACAGAGGGTGCTCGTAATTAAGCGTGTAAGAGACCCTGAACTGATTATCAGGAAGCACCATTATCATGGCGCCGTCCTGCTCAGCCCAAATAGGGGAACGGACCTGATAGATCTTTTTCGGCGCGTCCTGATTTTCTATCCCGACCTTTTTCAATATTTCGATGAAACCCATGGCGCTTCCGTCAAGACCCGGCAGCTCCGGTCCGTCCAATTCCACTATTATGTTGTCTATCCCGAGCGCCCACAGCGCCGCCATCAGGTGCTCTATGGTATGGATCTCCACTGAATTTGTGCCTATCGAGGTGCGGCGCGGGCTTTTTTCGCTCCCAAGCACGTTCGCTATGGCGGCCCTCACCATCGGGGAATCCTTTATGTCGACCCTTATGAAATTTATCCCGGTGTTTGTCGGCGCGGGCTTGAATTTCAGATTCACCGAAACGCCCGTATGAAGGCCTACCCCTTTTAACTCAACCGGCTTCTTTATGGTTCTCTGCTCCATTTGGCTCCTTATCTAATTATTTATTACGGCTGGATATCCACGACCGACCCTGGTCTCGCGGATTTTAATCGTTCTATCTCGCTTTCCAATTCCTTGACTTTTTTATACAGATCAGGCAGGCCCTGAACACAGGCGTTTATCCTCTTCGCCACTACGTGCGGCTTCGCGGGATAACCGGAGACACACGTGTTGGGGGGGATCGGCTTTGTCACGCCAGCCCGGGCGGCGACAACCACGTTATCTCCCACCGTTATGTGGCCTATCACTCCTGATTGCCCGGCCAAAATCACGTTATTTCCTATTATGGTGCTTCCGGAAATGCCTGTCTGCGCGACTATTATCGAATTTTCCCCTATAACTACGTTATGGGCTATCTGCACCAGGTTGTCTATCTTCGTGCCTTTCTTTATGACGGTCTTGTCAAAACGAGCCCTGTCAATGGTGACGTTCGAGCCTATCTCCACGTCGTCTTCTATTATGACGGTCCCTATCTGCGGGATCCTGTGATGTATGCCCTTCACCGCGGAAAAACCAAATCCATCGCTGCCGATGACGCTGCCGCAGTGGATCGTGACGCGGTTACCCACAGTCACCCTTTCCCTTATTATAGCGGAAGGATATATGACGCAATCACTGCCTATCTTGCTGTGATGCCCCACGTAAACACCGGCGTATAAAACCGTATTTTCTTTTATCTCCACCCCTTCCTCAAGCACGACATAAGGCTCTATGGCCACACCCTTGCCGAGTTTTACCTTTTCCCCTATCACGGCCGTGGGGTGGATGCCCTTGGGCCTCTTGATTTCGTTGGGGGACATCAGGGAAACCATCTTCGCGAACGCCAGCGATGGATTCTCCGTCCTTATGATGGGCTTGGGGGCGGTTTTCACGTCCCTTGAAGTGATGATGGCCGACGCCCTTGTGTGATTCATCAGAGGCAGATACCTGGAATTCGCCACAAAGGTAAGATCCCCTTCTTTCGCCTCTTTTATGCCGCAGACGCCTTTTACGACTATATTCTCATCGCCTATGATTTCCCCGCCTATCAGATCAGCTATCTCTTTCAATGTCTTTTGCATGTCAATCCTATTTCTTGCCGTATCTTTCGTTCAATATCTTTATGACCTGATCTGTCAGGTCCATTGCCTTGTCACCGTATAAAAGCACCCTGTCATTGACTATTATGGAATACCCCTGCTTTTCCCCATATTCCTTTATGACGTCATTCATCTCCTTGAGGATGTCCTTGACCATGTTGTCTCTTTCCTGGGTGAGATCTGTCTTCGCGCCCTGGTCAAACTCCTGAAGCATCTTTATCTTGGCCTCTATATCCACTTCTTTCTTATCTTTCGCTTCCTTGTTCAATAACTCCAGCTCTTCCCTCATCTTCCTTATTTCCCGGACTATCTTTTCTCTTTCGCCCTGTTTCGCGTCGCCTTTTTTCTCAAGTTCTTTATCCAGGTCCTTTGTTTTCTGATACTCATCGAACGATCTTGAGAGATCTATATACCCGATCTTTCCCGTATTCTCCGCGTAAGACAAGCCGGCGAATACGAAAAATACGCCTATCAAAATTGTTATAGCAATGACTGCCTGTGTCCTTGTGTCCCGACCCGCTGTCGCTGGTACCCCGCCTTGTGTCTTCATCAAAACCCCCTGCTCATACTGAAATGAAACCTTCCTTTATCTTCCTGGCTTTCATCCGCGTTTATAGGATAACCGAAATCCAGTTTTACCGGGCCTATCGGGGTCTTTATCCTGAGGCCCGCGCCGATGCCTGTTTTTACGCCTCCGCTGGCCACGCCGTTCTCGGGCTTGCTGTCAGGCACGCGCCAGACGTTACCGGCATCCACGAAAAGCGCGCCCTTGAGATTTTCCACTATCGGAAAAGTGAGCTCCGCGTTCGCGACAGCCATGGTGCCGCCGCCTATGGGATCTCCTGATTGATCTTTCGGACCGACGTCACGCTCCTTGAAACCTCTTATGGTATAAGTGCCTCCCGCGAAAAATCTTTCATAAATAGGTACCTTCGCCATGTCGTTATAAGCGGTCACTATACCGTCTCTTAATTTCAATTCCAGCACGAACGGCCCTATTTTAGAATAGCGGCTTATTGTGTTAAAGAATTTCATGAAATCCTTGTCTCCTCCCAGCGGGCCGCCGGCCACCTCTACCGAACCGCTTAAAAGAAGTCCCTTGGTGGGATTAAACCTGTTGTCACGCGAGTCTCTCGTGAGCTGGAAAGTCGTGCTGGAAAGGGTCTGCTCTCCCGCCTCGTCCAGGAGATCCTGAGACGCGTCTACTGACAAGTCAGAGATATCAACCGTCTCTATCTTGTAAGTCAGGTCCGCCCTGAGATATTCGCTCAGTTCCTTGCCTAACCTGAAATCCACGCCCTGCCTCTTTTCGTCGTAAGCGTATCCGGTACTGCCGCTCCTGTTGTGTTCCGTGGCGTAAATATCGAATCCGAATGAGAGAGGATAGTCGAATATCCATGGTTCCGTCCAGCTCAAATAATAATTTTTGCGCACGCTGCCGAACTCGGCCCTTACCTTCAGGTCCTGTCCGTCGCCCGTAAAGGTCGGGAAATTCAGGATATCAAAATTACGCTGTTCCACTTCCATAAAACCTATCAGGCGGTCAATGGAGCTGAAACCGCCGCCGAAACTGAATTCCCCTGTCTTTGACTCCTTTACCTCGACCACCATGTCCCTGTGATTCGCCTCCGGGGTCTCCTCCGTGTCAAATGTTATGTCCTCAAAAAATCCCAGATTATAAAGCCGCTCCTTGCTCCTGCGGAGCTTGACGCCGTCATACCGCTCGCCCGGCTTTATCCTGAGTTCCCTTCTTATAACAACGTCTTTTGTCTTGGTATTTCCTCGTATATTAATCTTGTTTACGTAAGAGACCTCTCCCTCCGTGATGTTATACGTGATATCGACCTTGTCTGTCTGCATGTTCAATATCGTATCGGGCCTGACCCGCGCCATTATATATCCATCATCAAAATAATGCTCCTGGATGCCCCCGACGTCCACATGCAGGGCCTCTTCCGTAAACGTGTCCCCGGGCCTCAATTTTAAAAGGGCCTTGAGTTTCTCTTCCGTAAACACGGCGTTGCCGGAGATCTTTATGTCCCCCGCTATGTATTTACGGCCTTCCTCCAGGCGCACAACAAGCTCTATCCACTTGCGCCTCGCCCTCTCCTGCACGACGACCTCATGCGCGGCCTTTATATCCAGATAACCTTCCCGCCTGTAAAAATGTTTCACGCGCTCCATGTCGTCTTCGGCCACGTCCTTCTTGTAAACACCGGAACGGAAAAATCCGGCCGTCCTGGATTTCATGATCTTCACGAGCCTCTTGTCGCTGAACGCCGTGTTGCCTATTATATTTATGCCCCTTACTACCGCCCTTGGCCCCTCTTCTATTATGAATACGGCCTTGGAGGACCCCGTCTGGCTGTCCACGTCTATCCTGTATGACACGCTGACCCAGGGATAGCCTTTTTTCTCATAAAGCTCTTTTATAGCCTCCGAATCCTTGGAGAGCTTTCTCTCATCCGAGAACTCGTTGAGCTTCGACTGCACGACCGTCTTCAGCCTGTCTGAGCCATAAACCTTGTTACCCATGAACTCTATGATGGTAAGGGGCGCCTTTTCAGTGACCTCAAAGACGACCCCTATGCCGTCCGCTGAATCCTCGACAGAAACGCTGACATCGCTGAAATACCCCAGGAGATAAAGACGCTTGATATCCTCATCAACCACCTTCTGCGAGAATATGTCGCCTTTTTTCGTCTTCAATTTGGAAAGTATGGTAGCGCCTGATACGGTCTTGTTGTTGCGGACATCAACGTATTTTACGATCTTTTGCCCGGCGCCTTCTTCCTGTGCCTCCAGAGGCGCGGTTAAAAATAACGCTGATATGAAAAATAAAATTATGCCTGTGGCGGTTAATTTTTTACGTATCATCTCATTAACAAAATAATATATCACAGATACCCGTTTATGTCAATCCAATGCCTCGGGGGCCGCTCCTGACTCCTCGATCATGGCCAGATTATCGAATTTCGCGTACTCTTTTATGAAGGCCAGCTTGATGGAACCGACAGGGCCGTTGCGCTGCTTGGCTATTATTACCTCCGCCATGCCCCTGTTATCATCCGTAGGATTATAATATTCCTCTCTTAAAAGAAGGCCCACCACATCGGCGTCCTGCTCTATGGCGCCTGACTCCCTGAGATCGGAAAGCTGAGGCCTGCGGTCCTGCCTTGTCTCTACCGCCCTTGAAAGCTGACTCACCGCTATGAGCGGCACGTTAAGTTCCCTCGCAAGGGCCTTTAAAGAACGCGATATCTCCGATATCTCCTGCTGCCTGTTTTCAGACCCGGGAAGCCCCTGCATCAGCTGCATGTAATCGACTATTATCAATCTTATGTCATGCTGCGATTTAAGCCGCCTCGCCTTTGCCCTTAATTCAAGCACGGATAAACCGGCGCTGTCGTCTATGAATATGGGGGCCTCTGAAAGTTTCCCCGCGGCGTTTGTGAGTTTCGGCCAATCTGACTGCGATAAAAAACCTGTCCTGACGTTCTGCGCGTTCACCCTGGCGTGCGAACAAAGCATCCTCTGCACCAGCTGTTCCTTTGACATTTCCAGGCTGAATATGACGAGCGGTATTTTCTCGACCACGCCTATGTATTCAGCCATAGAGGCGACCAGCGCGCTTTTTCCCATCGAGGGCCGGCCGGCGAAGACAAGCAGGTCCGAAGGGTGCAGGCCGGCCGTCAGGCTGTCAAAATCAGTGAATCCCGTCGGTATGCCGGTGACGTGCGCCTTTTTCTGATACAATAAATCTATGGTTTCTATGCTGTCTTTTATTATCTCCTTGATAGGCGCGAAATTCGTGTCTATCTTGTTGCTCGATATGTCGAATATCATCCGCTCCGCCCTGTCGAGCACCGCGTCCACCTTGCCGCGCGCGTCATAGCTCTCGGAGATGATGTTCGTGGCCGCGGAGATAAGGTTTCTGAGCACGCTTTTTTCTTTTACGATGTGCGCGTAATGTTTTATATTGGCGGCCGTGGGGACTATCGTGGTCAGGCCTGTCACGTACGTAGGCCCCCCTACCTTATCCAGATCGCCCGTCTTTTTAAGCTCCTCTATCAGCGTGACGATGTCCACCGCCCTGTTATCGCTATAGAGCTTCACTATACACTCGAATATCATGCGATGAGAATCATTGTAAAAACACGCGCCGTTAAGCAGTTCTACGGCGTGACTGATGGCGTTCTCCTCTATCAGCATGGAACCCAGGACAGACATCTCCGCCTCAAGGTTCTGCGGCGGCATTTTCTCTAAACTCAGATCCAGCTTTTCATTCATCGTGTCTTTCGGGACACCGGGGCGTCCCCTGCGATTTTGTGACAAAGACCCTTAAATTATTTCTTCACTATCCAGACTTTTACTTCCGCCGTGACTTCCGGATGCAATTTTATCGGGATGTGATACACGCCCAATTTCTTTATGTGTTCCTCGAGCAGGATCTTCTTTTTATCCACTGGGAATCCTTCCGTCTCGAACGCGGCGGCCACGTCCTGGCTTGTCACGCTGCCAAAGAGCTTGTCGTCATCTCCCGCCTCAACAGCTATGGTACATGATATCAAAGAGATCTTTTCTTTCAGGGCCTCCGCGTCTTTCTTCTCTTTCGCCAGCGTCAGCGTCTTTTTCTTCTTGATATCCTCCACTATCTTCAGGTTCGACTCGCTCGCGGGCTTCGCCAATTTCCGAGGAAACAAAAAATTCCTCGCGTGTCCGTCCTTGACATCAATAACGTCTCCCATTGAACCAAAATCCTTCACGTCTTCTATCAAAATTACCTTCATGAATACCCCCTGATTATTCTCCCACGTAAGGCAGTAACGCCATGTAGCGCGCCCTTTTCACCGCCATGGCCACCGCCCTCTGGTGCCTCGCGCAATTGCCTGTTACGCGATTCGGCAGCATCTTTCCTTTTTCGCTGACAAATTTCCGCAGTTTCAATATATCTTTATAATCAACGGAATCTATTTTTTCCGCGCAAAACCTGCAGCTCTTCTTCTTAAAAAAATCTGACTTTGAATCGAACTTCTTAAATCTCTTCTTTGGCTTATCCTTCTTATCCATCCTTCTCTTCATTTAAACCTCTCAAATTTTGTGAAACAAAATTTGACCCCGAGCGGCCGGCATCCCACAATGCCGCCGCGAGGAGCCCTTTACTTATCTTCTAATCAAAACGGTGACTCGTCTTCCGGTTTTATATCCGGCGCGGCGTGCTCTTCCTCAAACGCCTCTTTTGTCTGGACCTGAGCGTCCTCGGCGTCTCCTCCTGACTTGGCCCCGCCCAGGAACTGGACCCTGTCCGCCACTATGTCCAAAGTGCTCCTCTTCTGGCCTTCCGGTTCCCACGAACGATACTGCAGCCGTCCTTCTATGAATACGAGACGGCCTTTTGTCAGATACTGACTGCAGCTCTCGGCCTGCTTTCCAAAAACCACTATCCTCACGAAACAGACATCGTCCTTTTTTTCTCCCTGCTGAGTGACAAAGGTCCTGTTCACGGCCAAACCGAAAGTGGCCACCGGCGCGCCGCTCGGGACATACCTTAATTCCGGATCCCTGGTTAAATTACCCATCAAAAATACCCTGTTAAAACCTGCCATCTGAACCTCCCAAATTTTGCGAAGCAAAATTTGATCCCGAAGCCGCCTTATTTTCAGAACTGGCGCGGCGAGGGACCCTTTCCCGCTCAAAGCGCCGTAATTAACATCCTCAATATGGACTCATTAAGACATAGGCTCTTTTTTATCGCGGATATCGCGTCTGTCACGACGCTGAAATTCACGATATAATAAACCCCTTCCTTGTATTTCTTGATTGGAAACGCCAATTTATGCTTGCCCCACTCCTTGGTGTCTTCTCCAACGCCCTTATTCTTTGCTATGACCTCCTGTATCTGCGCCAGGGCCTTATCCAGCCCGGTCTTGTCGAGGTCTGGTTTTAATATAAACATCGCTTCGTAACGTTTCATTCTGTCCTCCGTGTGTTAAATTTATTCATGGCCACGTTTATGTCCTGGCATAGCCAGCACTCGCAGGCCCTGGAAACTGTTTCCAATATACCCGGCATTTTTTTCTGCTCGGCCTTTGTGAACCTGGCAAGGACATACCGGGAAAGGTCCATTACCTTCCTGTCTCCCATTATGCCCACGCGCATCCTTGGCACTTCGTCCGTGGCAAGACAATCTATTACGGAACCCAAACCTTTATGGCCCGCGTCAGAACCCTTGGGCCTTATCCTCAACGAACCGAACGGCAGGCTTATATCATCCAAGATTACCAGCAGATCGTTCGTTTCAATATTAAGCCAATTGACGATGCCCCGCACAGGATGACCTGAAAGATTCATGAACGCCTGCGGCAACGCCAGATAAACGCTGTCCGACCCTACCAGGCCCTCCCCTGTAAATGAATTAAACCGTTTATTATACTTTAACTTTATCCTGTTCGCTCCCGCGAAATGCCCTGCCGCCAAAAATCCTATGTTATGACGCGTTAAACTATATTCTTCGCCGGGATTTCCCAGGCCGATTATTAATTTCATTAACTTATTTCTTCTCTTCCTTCTTCTCTTCCTTCGCTGGCGCCTCGCCCTCTTCTTCCTCAGGTTTTTCCTTCTTTTCCTTTATGACCTCGGGTTCTGTCGCCTCCCCTTCAGCCGCGGGCGCGGCAATGGCCTCTTCGACTGTCTTCGGATGCTCAACGCTGACCACCAGCCCCTCAAAATCCCCAAACAGCTTTACGCCCTCGGACGGCCTCACCTCTTTTAAAAGTATGGCGTCGCCCATCTTCAGGCCGGAGACATCCACCTCTATCTTTTCCGGGATATTCGTGGGCAGACATTCCACTTCCACTTCCCACAATATCTGCTGCAACACCCCTCCTTCTTGCTTGACGCCCGGGGCATCGCCTTTTATCGTAATAGGCACCTTTACCTTCAACGTCTCCGTAAGGGATATCTCGTTAAAATCAACGTGCACGAGATAATCCTTCACGGGATCTCTCTGCACCTCTTTTATGACGACTATGCGCTCCTTCTGTTTCTTGGCGCCTTCCACCGTCAATTTTATGATGACGTTCTCTCCCGCGTCCGTGTGCAGCGCCCTTGACAGTTTTTTCGAGTCTATCTTCAACAGGACCGTTTCCTGGCCCTTTCTGTACACGATGGCCGGCACCAGACCCGCGACTCGAATCCTCTTGTTAGGCTGTTTTCCTTTCTCTTCTCTTAAATTCGCGCTTAATTCTACAAATTCCATGTTAAAATCACCCTTTCTCCGTTAACAAGTTGACACCCAAGCAATACTCATTTTGTCAACTTAGCCTAATCAAACAGGCAACTGACTGACTCTTCCCTGTGTATCCTCTTTATCGCCTCTGCCAATAGCGGGGCTATTGACAGGACTTTTATCTTATCATGCTTCTTCGCGCCTTCCACCGGTATGGTGTTTGTCACGAACAGCTTCTTTATGGACGAACCCGCTATGTTCTTCACGGCCGGGCCGGAAAGCACAGGATGCGTGATGGCGGCGTATATGTCTTTCGCGCCCGACTTTTTCAACGCGGCGGCGGCCTCCACCAAAGATGAGCCCGTGGCAATCAGATCATCGACTATGATGACGTTCTTGCCTTTTATGTCTCCGAGTATGTTCATGACCTCGATGTCTTCCCCGCTTATGCGGCGTTTATCGACTATCGCGAGCGGTACCTCAAATCTTTTCGCGTATCCCCTCGCCATCTTTATGCCGCCGACGTCCGGCGAAACCACGACCAGGTCCTTTATCTTCATCTTTGAAAAATAACTGACAAAGACGTTCACGGCGTAAAGATGGTCCATGGGTATGTCAAAAAATCCCTGTATCTGTCCGGCGTGCAAATCCACGGTCAAGATCCTGGACGCGCCCGCCGTAGTAAGAAGATTCGCGACCAGTTTCGCCGTGATCGGGACTCGAGGCTGATCCTTGCGGTCCTGCCTGGCGTAACCGAAATAAGGCAGCACCGCGGTTATCCTTTTCGCGGACGCCCTCCTGAGGGCGTCCATCAATATCAAAAGCTCCATCAGGTTATTGTTAACGGGAGGACATGTCGGCTGTACTATAAATACGTCCTTGCCGCGCACGTTCTCGTCTATCTTCACGCGTATCTCACCCTCGCTGAAGGTATCCACGACCACGCCGCCCAAAGACATGTCCAGATACTGACATATCTCTTTCGCCAATTTTGGATTCGCGTTTCCGGTAATAATGGTGGCTGTCCTGTTCATATATTCTCCTTAACGCTTTAATATCTTCGCCGGCACCCCGACTACCGTTTTCCCGGCCGGGACATTGTTATTTTTGGTCACCACGCTGCCGGCGCCGGTCACTGCCGATTTTCCAATCTTCACCGGCGCTATCAATATGCTCCCCGTCCCTATGAACGCGTTGTCTTCTATCACGGTCTCGTGTTTTTTCCTACCGTCATAATTAGCCACGATGGTGCCCGCGCCTATATTGACATCTTTCCCCATGACGGTGTCTCCTATGTAACACTGGTGCCGTATTTTCGTGCCGGCGCCTATCTCAGAGCGCACTATCTCCACAAAATTCCCTATGCCTACATTGTCTCTTACGGTGGTTCCTGTCCTCAGGCGGGCA
This sequence comes from Candidatus Omnitrophota bacterium, assembly GCA_041648935.1. GTDB lineage: Bacteria > Omnitrophota > Gorgyraeia > Gorgyraeales > Gorgyraeaceae > JBAZOA01. The sequence continues at coordinate 41,590 of JBAZOA010000004.1, forward strand.
AAAGGACCTAAGCTGCAACCCGAGCCTATTTTAACATTACTTTCTATAAATGTATAGGGATATATTACGGTATCCCTGCCTATCTCAACATCTTCCTCTATGTAAGTATTGTCGGGGTCTATCACCGTGACGCCTGACCGCATTATCTTATCAAGGACCCTTTGCCTCATCACTGACTCCGCCTTTGCCAGCTCTACCCTGGTATTGACGCCTAAAAACTCCTCCATGTTATCCGTGACCACTGATTCCACAGACAGATTCGACTTAGCCATTATGCCTATAGTATCCGTGAGATAATATTCCTCTTTTTCATTGTCCGGGACAATCTTCTTCAGGGCCTCAAAGAGCGAGTTTTTATCAAAACAATACACGCCCACATTTATCTCCTCTATGACCTTGTCATAAATCGAGGCGTCCGCCTCCTCTATTATCTTCACTATCTTGCCGCCCGAATTCCTTTTTATCCTCCCGTATCCAGTGGGATTCTTGAGCTGCGCGGTAAGAAGCGCGCAGGAAGCGCCGGTCGTCTTATGCTTGTCTATCAGTTTTTTTATGGTCTCTTTTGTCAAGAGAGGCGTATCTCCGTATAATATCAGGACGGTATCTATCTTGGCGTCCTGTAAAATTATCTTGGCTGTCTGCAAGACCGCGTCACCGGTGCCCAGAAGCCTGTTTTGTTTCACGCACCGCACCCCTTCAAGGCGTTCCTTGACCTGGTCCGCCTTATGGCCCACCACGGCGGCTATCTTTTTTATGCCCAGCGCCTTGAGGTTATCCACTATATACCGTATCATCGGCTTGCCGCAAAGAGGATGAAGCACCTTAGGCAAAGACGACTTCATGCGCGTGCCTTCGCCCGCGGCAAGTATTATACCCGCGATGTTTTTCATGGCTTTATATTTTACCAATATTCTATCAATATATCAAGTATATTATTCCTGAGGATTATATGGCGCGGCGGCCTTCGATGGCCTTCATGAGCGTGGCCTGATCTATGTAATCAAGATTGCCCCCAACGGGTATGCCGTACGCGATGCGGCTTATCCTTACATTTAACGGCTCAAGCTCCCTGGAAAGGTACAATGCGGTTGTCTCGCCCTCGGCGTTGGAATTCGTGGCGAGAATCACTTCTTTTACCCTGTCTTCCTTGACGCGGCTTAAAAGTTCCTTTATCCTCAATTCCTCCGGACCTATGCCGTCCAATGGGGATATTACCCCAAAAAGCACATGATAGGTGCCTTTATACCTGCCCGGTTTCTCTATAAGGATCAGATCCTTGGGTTCCTCGACCACGCATATGATCGTCTTGTCCCTGCGCGGGTCACTGCAGATGCCGCAGATATCCGCCTCGCTCAAATTCCCGCACTTTTCGCAAAACCTCACGTCTTCCTTGACTTTTTTTATAATCGCGGAAAATCTTTCCATGTCTGTCCTGGACGCCTTTAACACGTGAAAGGCCATCCTCTCCGCTGTCTTGGTGCCTATGCCGGGCATCTGCTTAAAATGTTCTATCAGTTCCTGCATCGACTTCGTGTAAGCGCTCATTTAAGCATCCTTTGGCTGCCTGAATATCCTTCCGCCGAATATATTGAGGGCGCTGTCTATGACCGGCTCCTTGCCCTTGATATCTTCTTTTAAAAGAACATTATTATCCCCGGGGATTCCCCGCGGCTTTCTGTCGGTAACTATAAAATTTATCCTGATCTGACTGTCTAATATCTGTGAAAGCGCCGATTCCACGGAGTCTTTGTTGGATTTTTCCTCAAGCACCTCCCTGTGAAAACTCAGCTCCTTCGGAAAACCCACCGATATGACGTTCCCCTTGATCGCCTCAGGCTCTCCCTCCGCGAGATACGACGACACGGACATCTTTTTAACGGCCATGGCCTTCACCAATATGGGCCACGCGTCCTTTACCCTGGCCATGTCCGCCAACGGCTTTTGATCTGCCTGGGGCCCGGGTTCCGCTTTTTGGACAGGCGGTTCCGGTTTCTGCAAGATCTTTTTAAAAAACTGCGGCGCTGGCCTTTCTTCTTTTTTCTGTATCGGCTCCGGCGCCGTCGGCCGCGGGCTGACAGCGGGCCTCGCGGCAGCCGCTTCCCTGGCTGACAGCTTTATCATGCAAAGCTCCAGGACTATCCTCTCGGGCAGCAATTGTTTTATCATCCTGAGGCCGCCCGAAACCACGTTTATGACGTTAAATATTTCCGCCTGAGAAAATTGCCCCGCCTCATCCTTTATGCGCTCTATGGATTCTTTGGGGAGATTTATTATCTCGTCTGACACGACCCCAGATTTTATGATCATGACGTTCCTGAAATGCTCCAACAGTTCCAATAAAAACTGCTTCGCGTCCTTCCCTGAATTCATCAATTCGTCGATCAGGTGAATGGCGGACTTCGGATCTTTATTTATGATCACGGCCGCGGCCTTGAAGATAAATTCCTCATCTATCATGCCGAGCGATTCGACTATGTCCTTAAAATGCACCGCGCCCTTCCCAAAAGACGCTACCTGGTCAAGTATGCCTTCCGCGTCGCGCATGCTGCCGTCGGAGGCCTTGGCGATATACAAAAACGCGTTTTCGTCTATCTGCAGGTTTTCGTCCCTGGCCACCTCGCGTAATTTCACGATTATGTCTTTAACGGATATGCGCCTGAAATCGAATCTCTGACAGCGCGAAAGAATGGTCGGAAGGACCTTGTGAGGCTCCGTGGTGGCGAATATGAATTTTACGTGATGGGGCGGCTCTTCCAGCGTCTTCAGGAGGGCGTTAAAGGCCTCCGTGGTCAGCATGTGCACCTCATCTATTATGTAAATCTTGTAACGGCCTTTCGTGGGCGCGAACTTTACCGTCTCCCTGAGATTCCGTATCTCGTCTATGCCGCGGTTTGACGCCCCGTCTATCTCTATGACGTCCATGCTCGAACCGGAGGTAATCTCCTCGCACGAAGCGCACTCGTTGCACGGTTTCGCGGAAGGTCCTTTCTCGCAATTCAGGGCCTTGCTGAAAATCCTGGCGGTGGACGTCTTGCCTATGCCGCGCGGTCCGGTAAACAGATACGCGTGATGCAGGCGGTCCATGGAGATGGCGTTCTTGAGCGTGGTGGTGATGTGCTCCTGCCCTACTATCTCGTCAAAATCCTGCGGACGCCATTTTCTGGCGAAAGGTAAATAACTCATAATATCGGCGGAGAGGCAGGGATTCGAACCCTGGATCCAGCTTTTCAACCGTATAGCGGTTTAGCAAACCGCCGCCCTCGACCA
>JBAZOA010000005.1:0-44373 GCA_041648935.1 Candidatus Omnitrophota bacterium
TAAGAGGATGAGCAAGGCCAGCTTGAAAGAATCATCTTCCCGATTGGACGGCAGGCTGTTTTACGAGAGGCATAAAGACAAGCCTTTGAAGAACAACGAAAGAAAGACTTACTACGATGAGTATGAACTGCCGGAATATACTAACGAGACAAGGTCTTGGGGGGATTTATTCGGGAGAAATACGGAGAAGGCGATAAGGGGGCATAAGGTCGTCTTTGTCAAAGAAGATCTCGGCGACATGTGGACGTACGATAGAGATGTGATAGGCGACAGGTGGGACGCCTTGACACACGCGCGTAAAGAATTCATGGACGGCGAAGAGGTCTCAGCCAAGCAGGAGCGCCTATCGATATCGCCCAGAGAAGAGGCCTCTAAGCTGGCAAGGAGGCAGGGCGTATTTTTCAGGAATGGAGAGGAGCTTTTTAAGAAAAAGAGCAGGTTTAACCCGATAGTGTGGTCGGCTTATAAAGAAAAGGGTTTTGACGGCGCCGTTGAATATTTCCGCATACAATTTACGCAGCATGATAAAAATAACGCGATTTATAATTTCTTCACGGAACCGCGGGAAAGAGGGACGGTCAAGCCGTTTTTAACAACCTTGACGGTAGGCGCCATGTTAATTACGGCCTTGGTCCCCGTGCTTTTGCTCGCGGTAACCAAGGCATTCTCTTTGCGTTCCCGCAGGACCAAAACCGGATTCAGTATTCCGATATTTGGCAAACCGATTAAGGCGCTGGCGGGCGGGATATTGGGCTTCTTGTTGAGACAGGTTTCCAGGTTCAGCAAGGCAGGAGTTTCCGCAAGGATAGATTATCCGAAGAGGGATATAAGCCCTGATCTGCGCGCGAAAATAGCGAAGATTACCCCGCAGTTCTGCGCGGTAGAGCCTTTTGTCCAATATCTGGCCGGGCTGTATGAAGAAGACGCGAAAACCCTGCTGGACAGATTCTATCCCAGGGGGACAGAAGAGAGGGCTTGGGCTGATGCTGAGATAGCGCGAAAGGGCTATAGGGGCAACGCGTTAAAGGAAGAGATGATATTAAGGCCTATCAATGTATTTTTCTGGAATATCGTATTCAATCAGAGTCAGGAATTGAAAAGCAAGGGCCAGAGGGGATTTTTATTCACGGATTGGTATTTCAGGCAATACATGAAGGTGTGCCTCAGGGATGGGGTGGATCCTGTTGTGAAGTTCGATTTCAATCAATATCTGCCCAAAATGAGAGCGGCGCTGGATTCCAATAATTTTGGAGTCATAAAGTCAGCTTTGGCATCCAATGATAATATAAGCAAGAATATAGTCCCGGGATTAAAAGATTTCTTGGAACAAAACGGCGTTAGGCGCACGGATTATCCTATTTCCAGAGGGCCCATTTCAATCATGGTATGGGGAGGATTAAGCCTTGTGCTGGGGCTGTCGACTGTCTTATCTATGGGCACTATCCCTCTGGCGGGTTCATTGTTCGCTGTTTTTGTTTCAGGCCTAATCTCATATGAATTATGGCAGGTCATGCCGTTCCTGAAATTCCATTTAGTCGAGTGGCCGCAGGCATGGTTAAAGATATATCAGCATTCCAGGAATTACACGGGCGATGAAAATGCGCCTGAGATCCAGAAAAAGGTATATTTCTGGAAGAGGTATGCCGCGTGGTGGGCCGGCTCAAACATCGCGCTGGCCGCGGTCTGCGGTTTTTATCTTGCCGGGGCCTTGCCGTTCTTCGGCTTGATCATAGCCGGATTGATTTACTTGATAAATGTCCGCGTTTCAATGCGCAGTTGGTGGTATCTGCTCTTGGAGGCCAACAGGGTAGCCATGGATAAAGATTGGAACGTTATCAGGTCCTATAAGGATATAGGTAAAGATAAAGTCATGGAAATATCAAAAGATAAATTTCTTAAGGCGGCTTATCTAAAGCTTCTCGTCGGGGTGGATGAAAACGGAGAAGATTCGGGAAGGGGCACTTTAAGGAAATACAGCATGGTTACAAAGGAAGAGGCGGCCGCGCTTGTCGATGCCCTGCGGAATGGTAGGCTGCCTGCTCTCGGCAACTGGAGAGCCAGGAAGATGATAACGGAGTTTTTTAATAAAATAGAGCTTTATAAGATCGATAAAAGCAAGGGGCTGACCCTGGATGTCATCAAGGAGAACCTTGATAAGTTCCCGGCTTTCTACATACAGATATTGGCTGACAGCGAAAAGGTGCTTCCCGCCGCGGGTGAATTAGACAGCAAAATAAAAGACGTGATTATGCAGAAGGAGGTTAATGAGGTGGAGTCTCCTTTCAGCATGATAAAAGGAAGATTTTCCGAGGAATGGAAGATTTATTTGGAAGACCTTCTGGCGCCGTTGGGGAAAGACGCGGCTAAGAAAGCCATCAGGGGCCTTGTCAAGCCGGGTCTTAGTTTTGAGGAAACAGTAAAAATTCTCGCCGGCTATCTGGGGCAGGATATCAAGGATGTGGAAAATAAGCTTATCAGGGAATGGATAGCGTATCGCACGGTCAATCTTTATAAGACAGTGGATTCGTTGTATGATTCAGCGCGTTTGGCATTTGAGGTATTTTTAGAGGGCGTTCTGGGGAGAGAGCCGACTCAGAAAGAAATAGAAAAATATCTTACGTTTATCCTGAAATATACAAGCACCTCAAAATCCGATTTCAATCAAGAGTACATGACTAATCCTGAATGGACAGTGGACAAGCCGAGCCATAAGACGGTCGTCACGGATAATTACGGGTATTTCTTGTTTGTTAAGCCGCAGGCATGGTCGTTTTCTCACCACATGATAGAGATCATGAATGCTCAAAAAGGGGTTGATAACGCCGTTATAATGAGCGGCGACTGGGAACATCTGGCGTTCCCGACGGATTTCTTCCTTCTGCCTTTTGATGTATATGACGCGGGCACGAACGAGAAATTCGGCGTGCGTTTAAACAGATTGGTTGTTGAGGATGAGGGGATCACGCCTACTAATCGTGACCAGACGATAGCGGAGAACAACTGGAATATAAGGATGATCCCGTCCGAGTCAGATATCGCTATAGTCAGCCATTACGGCCCGGGCATGTTTTCCGCGAAAGCGGTGAGGGACGGCTTGATATACGCGTCAAATATTGAAGACAGCGCTTTTGGAAACGAGACAGCGAAGGACTATGACAATGATTTCAGCCCGCGGGTTACATTGCGCAGGGGGAGAGAAAAAGTCCAGGGGTACATGTCCGCTTTCGTGAACAGGTTCCCGGGCCTGGTCCTGGATGATTTCCTCAGCCCGAGATTTCAGGAATTATTGGAGAGCGATGGTCTTCACTGGACAGAAAAGGCGGGATTGGTGATGAATTATGACCATTATTTCAATGAACCGGTCACTCTTCGCTATAATCTATTGATATTCTTGTTCGCGTTCTTCCTGCCGTTCACGCCTTTCGCGTATCTGTCTTTGCCGCTTTTGTTCCTGGGCCTCCAGTTTTTATTCGCGCAATCTATTACCACGGGAGGCATAAGGGCGTTCATGGAAGATACCAAGGAAGAACAGCATTGGTGGAAGAGAGGGATTGCCGGATATATGGTTAGATTCTGGAGCCTGATATTCACGTTCCTGCCTTTCACCGCCGTAAATGATGTGAAGGCGAGGGAATCGCTGAAAGGCCTTGTATCCAAATTCTCAAGGGGGCAGAAAGATACCAGCCATCCCATAGTTCCTTTCGCGGCCCTTATGGAAACTTTCCATCCCGCGATCAAGTGGGGAGCCATACTTTTGTTGATATTCATGTTCTCTCCTGTGCATCCCCTTGGGATAGTGGGACAATTTTTCTTTTTCCTGTTCCCGTTCGCGTTTATTTTCGGGCCGTTTATGAAGAATGCGCCTTCGAATTCTTTCATGGTGGGCATTGTTTTTGGAGGCGGCATAGCTTTGTTAGCCGTGAACGCATGGCTTATTCCATTTATGTCTACAGGACTATTGCTCAGTATTGTCGGGAGCGTGGTGTTTGGGGTAGGATTAACAGGAAAAGAAAGATATACCAAAGGAATTACTCATGGTGTATTGGCCGTATTTTATTATATATTCTGGCGTTTGCCTTTAGCAAAGCCGATTCAGAGATTGATTGGTTGGAGGATTAATGCATTTGTTGAAAATAAATTGTTGAAAGATTTTACCATCGGTCTAAAAAGGAAGATTCATGAAAAGGAAAAAGAAGGCCTAATGCAGAGCTGGAACGCAACCAAACAGACATTGTATGAGCATCCTGATTTCCTAATGAGTCCTAAGAGTGGTGGTTATTTCTGGTGGGAAATAGAAGATTATTTAAAAACTGTTGAGAAAAATTTAGGAGATACATTAAATTCATGGTTAGATGGAATAAGGCCTGGGTTGGAAACTGTTAAAAAGCAATTAAATGAAGAGAACTCAAAGAAAGAGAAAGACCAAAAGAAGATAAAATCACTAGAAGATTCTAAAAAAGATTTAGAAGATACATTGCGTCTGTTGATAGAATATTTAGAACATCGCCTCCAAGTTGTCAGACAGGATTTGCAGAAAGAATCTGATCCAAAGCGAAAAGATGATCTTGAATCTTTTGAACAAAACTTACAGAAGAAACTACAGACCTTACGCGTTCAAGCGGGCAATAAAGATTCTACCCTAAGCAGTAATCAAAATTTAGATAGAGAATCCATGGAATTAATTAAGAGGATTTCAGGTAAGGAAAATGAATTTTATAGAAGGAATTTAGCTATATTAAAAAATTTATTACTTGAAATAGGTTCAATGGAGAAGGTTCATGATGTTTTGTATTATGGCAAAAAACCGATTTTAAAGTTTGGAACCAATCCCGTTGAATTCGAAAAGGTGCTCATGGTTATTAAAGATATGCCGCAATGTTTTAAATCATTGTTCTATACTTACGAATATAAAGAATTTATAGATCAGATAGTCGGTGAGTCTGATAGTATAGAAAAATTCAGTGAATTGCTTTATTCCGAAGAATATTTAAAAGAGGTTCTTCTTAAAAACGTATTTGATTCGCATGAGGCCGAACTCTATGATAGGCATGGAGCTGTAGTTAGCGTAGAGTTAGTACCTAATGATACTTATGCGCGCGTTATTAACGCTTTACATGAGGTAAGACAGAGAAAAGTTAGATTAGAAGATAACACAGAAGAAAAATCTATAAAACCACCTAAAGGATTAAATATCTCTTTGGTAGGCAGAGCTTTTAAAGAAAAAAAGATAGATTTGAATTCTATAAAAGATCAGAATCTTAAAGCGTTTTTGAGTTTTCTAAAAAAGAATGAATTAGGCAATATTATAGTTATGGGTGGCGCTGTAAGAGATATCTTTTTTGATGAGTTTGTAAATGATATTGACTTAACGGTTAAAGTAAAATTGAATACCATAGAAAAATATGATTTTATTAGAACTACTTCTCAGGTGACTCCCAGGGTATACGATTTAGCGATGCAGGAGCTTAAGAAATTAAGCGAAGTTTTAAAAGTGGAAGTGGAGGATTTTTTAAAGCCTGCTATTGATCCTGACGCTCCTATTTTTAGAGGATTGAAAATTCAATATGCAGGCCCTATTAAATTAGAGACGCTTCCTTGGAATCCTAGAGCAGAGAGCGAAAACTATGTATATCTTAAAAGGTTTATTATAGATAGTGTTTCTCGTTTGGGATTTTCTTCTAATACAGGAGCTTCTTTATTGCAAATGGGAATTGATTACGAAGGCAACCTTTACGGTCATATAGAATCATTAAATGATCTATTGAAAGGAAGAGTGCGGTTAGCTGGAGATGGGATGAATTTTACTATTGGCGATACGTTAAGATTGTTGCGTTTGAAGCATCAATTTGGTTTAGAGATATCCGAATACGATTATAAGTTGTTAAAGAAAACGATAACGTTGCAGCCGTTAGTTGTAGCAAATAGTTTTATGTCGAAAGTTCAAACAGAAGTTATTAAGAATCAGGTTAAAATAATTCTTTCTAAAGCTCAAAATCCAAAATCTGCCCAAGAAGAATTAAAGGAATTAGGAGTATTTGATTTAACCGGGGGCACAACTCTCAGCAGTAATGAGGCCTTATCCGTTTTCCAGTCATCAGGGATAAAGATGAAGGTGGTGGATCCCGACATGAACGAGGATGTTGTTATGTATGCCGGATATGCGGATGACATAGCGTCTGTTTTGAATGATATGAATAGCGGCATAGGCGACAGATTCCTGAAGGTTTTAAATAAGGCATTCGATAAATATCCGCAATTAAAACGGGGTAATATAATGATAAAACTTTTATCTAACAGCCGCGACCTTATGAAGATTTTGGGGCCGGATACCATAGGCGTAGATATAGCTATATTCAAGCCGAACGAATTGGATTATGAGTTCGAACAGTTGTTCAGCTTGGAGATAGAGGAGGAGCTGAGGCACATGGTGGATATCCTGTCTTATCAAGGTCATGCCCCGCCCCTGAAATATCAGGTCAGGATGGCGATAAGGGCGGATTATTCCAAATTAAAACATTTTTTATCTTGCGCCCCCAGGGAACGTTTTGAGATATTAAAGGCCTTAATAGGCGATAACCGCATAGACGATAGAAAGTTTTATCTAACCCTTGTTAAATCTCTGACAAAAAGAGAACTGGGGCAGATTATAGAATTTTTTGAGTATGATAGTTTTATTCAGCGCAAATTAGCGCTAAGCCCCATAATAACGGAATTGACGGCCATTCAGGAGCGTCAGCCAGACGCGCCTTTATCTAATTACGATTTATTTAAATTAGCCATTAAATACGCCTGGACGCAGGATATGTATAAGGGCGGGTTATCCGAATTTTTTGAGCATCCGGCGGACAATGAAATATATCTCAGTATTTTAAGCGATGACCCCGGTGAGTATATAAAGGCGCTTGAGATGTTTATCGCCAGGTCCAGCGTAGATGACGCGCGCTTAAAAGAGATAGTGGAAAATTCCCTTATGGCCGCCGAAGATGAAGTCAGGATGGCTATTATCTTCGCTTTGCCTCAGAAAGCGATAAGCGACAATATCCGCAGAGTCATCGAACAGCATCAGCCTTCCATCATCGATAAAGAAGCGTCTTTGAGAAAAGCCGTCAAGGCGATAGAGGCCGTTTTTGACAGTTCCAGGACAGGCAAAATCAAGACATGGGGAAGGATAATAATAACCTCCACGGAAGAAATGACGCCTTTATACGCGGCGTATTTAAAGAAATTAGAAGGGGTCCTTTATCCTGAGGGCATGGCGGTAGAGGTGCTTGATGGGAGGCATCTTAATATTGATTTTAAGTGCGGCAACGGAGGCGCCACTCAATCCGTGCTGAAATATCTTGAATCACAATATGGCATGCGGGTATTTGACGAACCCATATTGATGCTTCACGCAGGAGGCTTTGGCGTGCGGCTCCCTGAATCTCTGGCTGAAGGGACCAAGGCCCTGACAAGGATACCTCTTCTCCTGCCAAACGGAGAAACGTCCACTTCCCTGGCGGAGTCCATAAGAAACACATATATAATAGCGGATAAGATGAGAAATCTGGGTATCGGGGGGGTATATATAACTAATTGTGATGGTTTCTTTGTATACAACCCCGAAAATGTAAATATCAATCCTGCCGGGATAAACGTGTTTACCGCGCCCATAGGCGTGGAGAGGGTGATAGGGAAATTGGGAGTGGCGCATGATGTTGACGGCCGGATAGATGAGTTCAGGGAAAAAGATTCCCGGTCGGTCATAGCGGATTCATTCAAAGATTATCGTCCTTATTTAGATACGGGCATGCTGCCCGCCAATACGGCGAATTATCTTTTGCCCGCCTCCAAGGTGGCCCCGCTTATCTTGATGTGGGACATCCTGAGGCACGAGAAAAAAGAGATTGATACCGCGGGGGAAATCTTGATACCCATGGCCGCCAATATGACCACGGTGGATAAGTATATAAATCTTAAAAGAAAGACAGATAAAGGATTTGATAAGAGGGGTGAGGCGTTCTTTGTGAAGGCGTACAATCTCGCGCGGTCTTTGGGGAGCTGTTATAACTCTTATGTGGGCCCCACGGGTTTATACGAGGACATAGGGGATTCAGAGGTCTATCTGGACAGTAAAACTGATACGCTGTCCCGTATTTTTGACTGGCAGAATATGTTGAATAGCAAAGTCGGCAAAGGCGTTAATAATGAAGGTTTTCTCACGGACGCTAGTATTGACGGGGATGGCAGGATAGGCGAGGATTCATGGATAATAGGCGCTTACCTGAGCGATCCAGACATAGGCAGAGGATGTTTAGTTTATGACGGCGTCGGAAGCCTTATTAAAAATCTCAGGCTGAACGACAAGGAATCTCTTACGAGGATAGGGGTCAAAGGCGACGGTAATGAGCGTCTCTCGGTCGCCATATTGCGGAGGATAAACGAGAGCCCGAAGGAAACCAGGATATTGGGCAGATCCGTTGTCGAGATGTGCAAATTAGCCGGCACATACAGAGAACTGGAGCTTATAGCCGAAGGGGCAAGGATGAATACCAGCGAAGTGACTCTATGGGACGCCCCGCTTTGGCCCGTGATGTCAAGCGGAAGCGATATTCAGGAATTATTGGGCTGGATGTCAAAAGGCGGAAGCCCAAGCGCCGCTTACTTGGCCAGCCAGAAGGTTTCTATAAATTGGGCGAGGATACATTATGATTATGGCTATAGTATAGAAAAGATAGGCGGCGTGGACAGGGGATCGCTTGCCAGCAACGCCGCGCTTGACTTTAAAGGTTTGGGTAAGGGATTAATCATTACCTTGGAGGGATTGGCAAGAGCTGGAAAGAGCACTGTAGCTGATAAAGTGGCGCGAAGATTAGGAGGGTATTATTTCAATAAAGGGGATATCTACGTAGCGTGGACTAAATTGGCATTGGACAAAGGGATAAATCTCGAAAATGAGAAAGAGGTCCTGGATCTAATAGAAAATTCTGACCTGGCTGTACAAGGCGTTAAGATTACCCTGAATGGCCAGGATATCAGAGGCATATCGCGTACTTCCCGGATAATGCAGAATGTGTCAAAGATTTCTCAGAGGACCGGGGTGATACAGTTGAGGCGGGAGTCTCTTATTAATAAAATAAAGTCGGAATTGGCCAGGAAGGTCCCGCTGGTCGTAACCGGCAGAAGAGGGCCTTTGCCGGGTTCTTTTATAGATATATTCATTACCATATCTCTGGAGGAGGCGGCAAAGAGATCCCTGGCTGATAGAGGGGCCGCCTTGACAGCGGATAATATCAGGGAGGAGATGGAAGCCATACGCATAAGAAATCAGAATGATTCCGCTGATTTCAGGGCCCCGGGCGTAATAGAAGTGGAAAATGAGGACTTGGAACAGACAGTTCAAAAAGTGATGGATATGATAGACAGGAAGGTAGAAGATTATATCACCAGGATAAATAGCAATAGAGGATATTTAGTCGAAGGACACGCCTTGAATGAATATTACGAACCAAAAAGGCGCGATTCAGTGTGGCTGCATAAAAACGATTTATTATTTTTGATGGAATCAAGCGCCGCCATGCTCTCAAACGGTTTAGACGCGGGAAATACCGGTGACGCGATAGATTTATATCTTTTAAAAATGGCAAGAAGATACTGGTTCAAGGAAATAAAAGGCAGGGGCACGCTGGAAGATATTTTCCCGGCGGTCTTGGGCATCGTGAACGTGGTCCCATACGCGGTAGATCAGATTCCGAAAGATGACGCGGTCAATGTCTTTATGGCCAGGGACGCCGGCTTGTATTTTTCCGCGCATAGGATGCTGGCCGAAGCCGAAGGCCGTCCCGCCAATGATTTCATGTTCCATCTGAGCAGAAAGAACATGCTTCATACTTATAAACCCATCAAGAAGCTCATAGAAACCTTATTCCGCGTGCCGGGGATAACCAAGGATGCCTTTGACGAGAAATTGCTGGAAGAATTTATAGGCATGATGCGGGAAGATAAGGGGTTCAGGGAAGAGGCCATGGTTTTTTATACACAGTTAAGGGAGGCCGGCATCGTAAGCGATAAGAATTTTAAATACAGATTTATAGACAGCTGGTCCGCGGGGACAATGCTGTATTTCCTGCAGTGCCTGGTGATTTTCTTTTCCAGGTATGATATCGACGCGGAGGGGAATATTATGTCCAGGCCCGCGTCTAATCCGGTAGAGACAAGCGTCTTCGCTATGAGTTCCAAGGATTATGTATCGGAGCAGAAAGAATGGAAGGCAGGAAAATTGACTTATAAAGACGCCAATAAATGGTATTATGCCGAGAGGTTTATCGATTTGGACCCCAAGGGCAGGAGATATCGGATCCCCACGGTGGATTGGAGAAAATCCGGGATAACAAGGGATACAATTAAAAGATGGTATACAATTCATGGTTTGAGGCCGCCTCCCATAGAGACGGATAAGGAGCTGTTTGTGTATTTACAATTAATGGGCGCGCAAATAAATTTGAAGCATAACCCGTTTGGGGCGTTTAACGCCGGACATAGAATTGATTGGAGCGAGAATGACCAGCGTTTGCATGAGTCTTCCCCCGCAAAATTATTAGGGGCCGGATTGATGGAACTTTTACTGGGTAATAGCGTTCTAAATTTTATTTCAGAAAGGGAAGGCGGATCCGCTGTCGATACCGATGTTGATGTGGGAGGATACACGCCACCCGAAAACATAGCCATTCAAAATAGCGATTTCCTGAATAAATTGGGCATCACCCTTACCCCCAAGGAATCGAGATTATTTGATAAGATAATATTGCATAACGCCATTCATTTTTATACCGCCAATGATAGCATCAGGATAATAATGCTGATGAATTTAGCCGTACTTATAAAATTTATCGGCGCCGAATCAATGAAAATAGTCCTTGGTGAAGCCAGTCATTATGATTTTCAGGGAGTTTTTCATGAGATCAAGGCAGTCCCCCCGGTTTTGTTCAGGGCATCGTTGAATCAGCTTGTCGATGGAGGCAGGGACCTGGAAACGGTAAGGCAGGAATTCGGCTCATCAATGGACAGCTTCAAGGAAAAACTGCTTGCCATAATAAAGAGCAACGCCGAACAGAAAGAAAAGTTTAGGCGCGAGCAGGAAGAGATAGGTTTGAACCATAAGAAATATGGCGTATTGATGGATATAGACGGCACGATCTTATTGTCCGATCAGGACGAAGTGCCGGGATACATAGTAGATAGGATGGCAATATTGTTGAGAAATGGTATCCCCGTGGCGCTGAATACGGGAAGACCGTACAAGGGAGCTGAAAAGGTATTGCTGAACGCCCTCAGAAATAAATTAGGAGCTGAGTATGGCGAATTGTCCAGGCGCATTTATGTCTATTCGGAGAATTCGAACAATGGATACAGAGAGGACGGAAAACCGCTTTATGAATCATCAGGTTTTGATGAAGGGCAAAAGAAAAGCCTGTTAAAGATATTCGGTGAGCTGGGTCTGGGCATAGCGTCTGAGAAACCTTATAAATTTGTCGTTATCCCGCCCCAGGGCGAAACCTCGTATGACACGAGAGACAGGCTTGTGCAGCTTATTTCGCAGTATGGATTATCCGGGCTGGACATAGAAATAGGGAAGATCATAGACGAAAGAGACTTAGTGGAAATTGTTGTTACCAGGAAAGAAAAAGGCCTGGAGGACTTTAAGAGACGCGTCGGGGAAGACGTCGGAGTGGAAATAAAAGATGAGAAGATTTTCATAGCGGGAGACAGTTTATTTGGCAATGATGCGTCTATATTGTCCAAGAAGGGGGCGTACGTTTCTAAAAATAGCCCCGCGAAAATAGGGTATTTATTAGATAATTCTATCTTCATAAGACAGGACGGCCGTTCATTCAGATTGATGGAGTCAGGCACTCTGGCCAGCAACGAGGCCGCGGTCCCGATGTCGGAGAGCGAGATATCCGAGACAATGAGGACATTGACAGAAAAAGTCAGGAATGGCGAACCGTTTACGGCGGATGATCTTTTGGCTTGGAACGCCGTAAGAGAAGATAGCAAGGTCTCCTTAAGAGTTGACTCCGATTTTATGAGTCTTTATAGGAAATTCGGTCTGGCTGAGAATGGGGCCAAGGGCCATTTAGCTAAATTAAAGACATGGAATGACGCGTTCGTGTGGGCCAAGACGCTGCAGCAATTAAGGGATAGGGGTATACTGAATGTTACTGATGCAGATTTGGCCGCAGTGGAGTTTGGTCCGGGCCAGGATCCAGCGCTTCCAATAGCTTTATATTATGCCGGCTTCAAGGGTACTGACTATATATTGGACATAGATCCAGGCGTGAAGAGCAAAATAACCGGGCATTTGAAAGGCGTTATCGATTTTAACATGGATTTTATCATAAACGATATATTTAGTTTTATTAATAATCCGGGCAGGAAATTTAATTTGGTCATAGCTAATCATTTCTTTGACGATGTCTATATAGGTTTGTATGCGCAGGCGCATGGCGTGCGCGTGTGGGAAGATATATTCCTGGCGCCCGACAAGGGTAAGGCGGCGAGATTGGAGGCCTTAGCCGAAGACAAGGCGGACGGCAGATATTCCAATCAGATAAATAAGGAAATAATACAGAAACTCCCCAATATATTGGAAGACGGCGCGGTTTTGGTCATTAAACAATATCCAGCCGGAGGGCCTTGCGTGTCAGGCCAGACAGAGCATATTAATTATGAACGGGAGGTCATGGAACGATTGTTTGAGACATTAAGGCAGATCCCAGGCATGAAAGAAGCGCCTTTCTCCGAGCAAGATATTGAAGGAGGTTCTCCATCCGGAAAGTTCCCGGGCAGCTACAGAGTTTTTGTTTATGAAAAAGCGGAATTAGCCAGCAACGAGGTGTTATCAGAGTTTAAGCACGGAGGCAGGGTTATATCTTTAAAGTTGCACCCGAGGCACGCGCCTACAGAGCATACAGCTCTTTTAATAGACGCCCTGACGGAAGTATTGAGGCCAGGGGAATCATTTCTTGACTGGGGTACGGGCGAGGGTACTGTAAGCATATGGCTGAAAGATAAGATAAGCGGCGGAGTCGCGTTGGATATCAATGATACATGGCTTAATCTGGCGCGGGAAAACTTTAAATTGAACGGCGTACAAAATATAGAAGTAAGAAAGAATGTTTCTTCATCCGGAGTTTCAAATAGTTTATTTACCGGCGCAGAAGGAGAAAAATTTGATGTTATAGGCGCTAACACGCCGCAAGGGTTTTATGTGCCGGAAGAGCAGGATCCGGAAGACCCCATAGCGGTATTAAGGGCGGGGGGGAAAGATGGGAGGTATTTTGTCGATGGCCTTATCAGGCAGGCGTCTGATTATTTAAAGCCGGGCGGAAGGCTGGTTATTGTCCATAATGAGTACGCCGGTATTGAAAAAACTCTGGCCCTTATGAGGGAAAACGGTTTTGAGCCAAGGGTGCTGATCAGACAAAGGGTCAAGGAAGGGGAAGGCGATTTTATATGGAAGAATAAGCGGTACATAGAGGACGTGTTGGGCTGGCATTTTGAAACAGACGGATCCGGTGAGCATATTTTTTATGACAGGGCTGCTATCGTTGGGACATTGAATCCGAATTTGAGTCTCGCGAGCAACGCGGGGTTAGGTAAAGAGCGTGTTTACAGCAATGAAAAAGAGCTTTTGGATTCCGTTGATGGGATAGCGAAAGAAATAAATAAATCAAGAGGGAGAGTTTGTGTCTATCTCTCAGGGACCACTAATAGCGGCAAAAGCGACAAGGTCGCGCCTATGCTGCAGAAGGCATTACTTGCCATGGGCAGGAGAGCCGCTATTCTAGAGGGAGACAGGTATTTCAAACCAGGATCAATGAGACCAAAGATTGAAGGGAAATGGGTAGATCATCCGGACGCTTTATATGTAGATTGGATCAGGGAAGACGTGTCATTGCTTTTAGAAGGCGCGGAAGCGGATTTGCCGGCGGATGGTTTTATGTATGGAGATGCGAGCGCGAGACATTCAGGCAAAAAAATAAAACTTGGGCCCGAGGAT
The DNA here is from genome assembly GCA_041648935.1 of Candidatus Omnitrophota bacterium. Classification (GTDB taxonomy): domain Bacteria; phylum Omnitrophota; class Gorgyraeia; order Gorgyraeales; family Gorgyraeaceae; genus JBAZOA01. The sequence goes on from JBAZOA010000005.1 coordinate 14,042, forward strand.
ATTTTGATTATAGATTCTTTATTCGCCTTTGATGATGAAATGCTCAAACTCGCGGGCAATAATCCTTCCGTGAGGGTATTTGTTGACGCGCCAGAAAAAATAAGGTTTGACAGGAGGATCGCCCGCCTTACCCTGCGGGGAGAGACGCGCGAAGAAGTGGTTGAGAGTTGGGATCACGCGGTGAAATATGGAGAGGATAATTTTATTTATCCATCCAGAGACAAGGCTGATTTTGTATTATTGTTTAATCCGTCGGAGCTTGAAAGAGGCGTGCGGGATGGGTGGAATAGGGTATGGATAGAGGGAGGGCAGTTTGAGATAACGCCTGAACAAAGAGTCAGGATGTATAAGAGAAGAGAATTGGATGGGTATGTCATCAGTCTCTTTCCCAGAGAAAATAGGGTAAGGGATCCTTTCTGGAAAAGTTTGTCTAGGCCGGAACTCAGGCAGCCAATAAAAGGATTCAATTTTTATAACGTTGTTAATGAACGGAACGCGCTGATTTATGGATTGGAACTTGGCGGCAATAAGTGGAACGTGATAGTAAACGCGGCTCCCGCCGAGGATTACCATTCTATGATAGTCCCGGACGGGTTAGAGGGCCAATATCTCGAATATAAAGATATACCCGCCTTTATAGACGCGGTGGATAAAACCACCGCTAATATATTTTATAACAGCCTGTACGCGGGGGCGAGCGTAAACAGTAAACATCTGCAGATATATTTAAGCAAGGCGCCGGTATTCCAGGAAGTGGAAAGGGGCGAATACCAGACGTTAGAAAAAAGAGGCAATGTCGATTTTATAAGGCCTAATAATTATTCCGGCAATATTATTATTATGAAGGGCGGCACAAAAGAAGAAAAGATCTTAAATTTAGCCGCTATGGTATACGTATTGCAGAGAAATAACATTCCGTTCAATATTTCCGGAATGGGGGACGCGATAGCCGTAATACCCCGTTCCCAAGAAAACGCGCCGAGCATTGACAATAAACCTTGTGGGGCCCCTGAGGCCGTAAAGAGGTTTGTGGTTATCTCAGAAGAAAGTTTTCTTAATTGTACACCTCAGAAATTATCACAGGCGATTAAAGAAATTACATTATCAAATGCAGACTTTGATTTATTTTTGAAAGAATCTTTCGCTGTTTTAGATGAGACTCATAATTTAAGTGATATGGCTGTTAAAATGAGAGCGACTTTAGCTTCCGGGGAGACGTTCCTGAAGAGATTGATTAACGCGAAGAGGGACAGGAAGATCCATGACAGGAAGCTGTTCGGCCTGGTGCATAATATCGCGGAGGTGATGGATGGGAGTTCGGCGCTGAGTTTAAGTTTTGACGATTATGATTTAAAGATACGGCCAGAGATAACCGATTTATTGAGTATGGCTCAGGATGATGATGTCAGCCAGGAGAAATTGGCCATAAAGGCGGTCTCGACGGCAATAGACATAGTTTTGGATAATTATAACGCCATGTATGATAATAATCTGATCGCCGCGCTGCACCAGCTTAGGATCAATATGTCCCCATATGATTTCAACAAGATAGAGCCTTTAACCGCGGAATTAAAGAACATACATAGCCTTAGTTATGAACAGTACGCGTTGCTCAGGACGATAATCTTCTTGAGGCCGATGGAAACATATAAGGACGCGCTGCCGAAAGCTGAGACATCACCGCTTGAGAAGAAGACAAAGGTCAGGCGTTTGATGCAGATGGTGAAGGTAAATGATTCATTAGGCTCCAACCAAAATCTTTTTATTGGCCGTAAAAAGAAAGCGCTTTCTTTTGTGAATAACTTTGTCGTATCCGCGGCTTTTTTGATTTCTTTATTAATAGGCATGCCGGTTCATGGACAGGTCAGGGAAGAAATAGTCACTCCGACCCAGGGACAGAGGGAAGTTTTAAAAACCGCCATAGACAGCCTGAAGAACAGGATATCGCCGGATAACGAGATATATCCTCTCTTGTCGAGACTTTCGCCGGAAGACGTCATGATATATAAAACTCTGGACCCAGCGAAAAAGGACAGTATCAGGGTGGGGCATTATGTTATCGCTACAGGAAAATTATGGATCTTGGATTCAAGATTGGAAGATTGGGACATGGGGGCGCCGATGGAGACCATTGTCCATGAATTGCATCATGCCAGCGTTCCGGATACGCTTTTGGACAGACTGTTTAAAGAAGAGACTATGAATGTAATACATGATTTAGCCTCAGGGAAGATCAATATAGAGTATGCCACAGAGGAGGAGAAGTATAAAAAACTTGGCCGGATAGTCTCCGCGCGGGTTGACAGCATGCTGGAGGAGCGTGTTATCAGGAAAACCGAGGAAGACCTGGGCCCATGGTGGGGCCTGCGTTATGAAACTAACGAAGACGGTGGGTATGAGATTAATATGTATACAAGCGCGCGTAATCCAAGCAAAGAAGAGATAGCCGGCGCCTGGAGGGTCAATCTGTCAAGGGCCCTGGAAAAAGAAAGGGGTAAGCCGGAGCCTGACAGCGCGCTGATAGCGGCCATTGAGTCAAAGCTGGCAAAATACGAGGATTCTGACGCGGGCGATGTATTGTTTATATTGATCCCCGGGGCAATCGGTCTCCTGGCGGCCGGGTATTATCTAAACAGATTAAGGATTAAAAATAAATCGGAGACATTGGGATCGAACATGTTCCTGGATGTATTGTCAGGTCAGCTAAGCGATATAAAAGAATTTTATCTGGATAATTATCTCTGGCTCAGCGCGGTGTCGATCCTGTTTTTCAAATACTTGAAAAAGCCGGTAATGAGGATGGCTGAAAATCTGGGCGCCGCCATAAAAGAAAGCGGGACGGGTTTGAGGCGCTTATTGATTCCTTCCGCGCTGGCGGCCGGCTTGATGGCCTTGGCGGCGCCGTTAGGGATCGCGGCGTACAAGATACCGATGTTTATCATAAATAACGCTGATCGGATATTATACGCGGCTGGAGTCATGAGCTTGGGCGCCATAGCGGGTTTTTTAATTTACGCGTCTTATAAAAACAGACACACCATAAAAGAAAATATCGAAGGGGTGGATGTGAAAGGCAAGGTAGAGATCCTGAAGTTGATCATGGATCAATTTACAGGTTGGATTTATTCGAAAAGACCTGACAATAGGTTGCCGCGTGAGCAGGGCAATGACGGAATCAATGACAAGATAACAAGTTTTAGAAGGACGGCGGCATGCAATTAAACGCGCGAGAAATAAAAAAGTTAAAAAAAAGCTTTTAAAATTTGACAATATGTGGTATAGTAGGTATAATTATTATAATATATATTGGGGTAAGAAGAGAGAAAAAGGGGGAGGTGAGGAAATGAGGGTCAGCGATTTTGTAGAGAAGAGGAGGTTCAGAAGGTTAGGATTGTCTCTTCCTATGAAACTCAGGCAAATTGCAGGCGACGGAAAGGCAAAGTCCGCGGAAGGCGTCACCATCAATGTAAGTTATAACGGGGCATATGTATCGGATATAGATATGAAAGAGATAAAACAGCATGATAATCTGCATATATCTCTGTCGGTCCCGAGAGATGACGCGAGAGATTTTCCGTTTTCCCGCATCACGGGCGAGGCAAGGGTAGTGAGGGTTGATAAGGAGGGCGTCGCGCTCGAGTTTAACGACGATGTGTCTCGTCTTTTTGTTGCTAATTAGAAAAGGTCCCTCGCCGCATCAGTTCCAAAGATAAGGCGGTTTCGGGATCAAATTTTGCTTCGCAAAATTTGAGGAGTAAGGATGAAGTGTCTAGATAGGAAGTTTCGTCTTTTTTTTATGCCGTGTTTTTTTGGTGTTTTTTTAAGTGTTTTCATAAGCGGCTGCGGCAGTAGAGATAATATTGGCGCCAATCCACGGGAAAACGCCGTCAAGCCGGTTATTACCGTCTGGCATTGGATGAGCGACAGGGAAAACGCCCTCCTGGAGTTAGCGAAAAGATATGAGTCTGAAAAAGGGGTGAGGGTAAATTTTGAGTTATACGCCCCTTCTGATATGTATGCCCAGAAGGTCCGCGCGGCCGCGCAGACAAATACGCTTCCTGACATATTCGGTATACTCGGAGAAAAGAGGGACTTCGCGAGTTTTGTGAACGCCGGCTATGTTTATGACCTTACAGAGGAGATGGATAAAGACGGCGGCGCCTGGAAAGGCCAGCTGTTTGAAAAGGCGATCAGCGTCAATGAGTTCGGAGAGGGGAACGACTTTAATGTAAAGCCCGGCATATACGGGGTGCCGATAGACGTGACGAACATACAGATGCTTTATAATAGGGATCTCCTGCGGTCAGCCGGATTGGATCCGGAGAATCCCCCGAAGACATTCCTGGAGTGGATAGAGGCAAATAGAAAACTTAAGGAAAAAAATATACAGGGGCTCGCCGGCGGATGGGGCGAGACATGGATGATCGACTGCCTGGCATCCAATTACGCCTTTAACATAATGGGAAAAGACAAGGTGCTGGATACCATTCGCGGAGTCGTGCCATATACGGACCCGGATTGGATAAAGGTCTTTGGCCTGTTTAAACAGATGGCTGATGAAGGCATGCTGGCCGGCGGGGTGGTAACGATGGTCAATAAGACGGCGGAGCAGTTATTCGCCAACGGCAAGGCCGCTTTCGCGCTTAACGGTTCCTGGTGCGTGAATGTCTACAGGGGCATGAATCCTGATTTGAATTACGGGGTGATACTTCCCCCGAAGGCGTCAGACAGCTATCCCATGGCGATCTGGGGCGGGGCGGGTTCCAGTTTCATGGTCAATAAACGGTCGGGAAACGCGGACGAGGCAATCAGGTTTTTAAAATGGCTTACAGGCGCGCAGCAGCAGATATATCTCGCGAAAGAGACGCAAAATCTGCCTTCGAACAGATACAGCTTAAAGGAAATACCCATGGTGCTGTCGCAGTTCGCGGACGACATGGACAATGTCACCCGCCCAAGCTTTTGGGGTGCGTCAGAGTTTCCGGTTGTCACGGAGGCGTTAGGTAAAGGCATACAGTCGATAATAATAGGGGAGAAGTCGCCGGAACAGCTGGCGGATGAACTGCAGGCATTGAAAGACAGGGAGATGGCGAGGAAAGGGCGGAGTCCGGTAACATGAAGGCAAGGGATATTTTTAAAAACTATCTTTTCATATTGCCCGCGGTAGCGATATTCTCCGTATTCTATATCTATCCGTTCTTCAAGGTCTTCGCGCTGTCTTTGTGCCAGTGGGACGGCATCGCTCAATTTGATTTCGCGAAAAGTTTTATCTGGTTCAGGAATTTTTCAGAGTTGTTCCGGGACAGGATATGGTGGCAGGCAATGCTGCAGGCCGGCTATATCACGCTGATAGCCCTTACGTTCCAGAACGCGCTTGCCTTGACGCTGGCCCTGGCGTGCGACAGGGACATAAAAGGCGGGAATATCTACAGGGTGATATTTTATCTCCCGCCCGTGCTTTCGGAGATAGTAGTGGGCCTCGTGTGGCGGTGGATATACGACGGGAATTACGGGCTTTTAAATTACTGGCTGCAAAATATCGGGTTGTCGCGTCTGGTGACAGACTGGCTTTCGAATCCCAATACAGCGCTCACCTGCGTGGCCATAATACACTGCTGGAAAGGATTCGGCTGGGGTTTTATAATATTCCTCGCGGGCCTGCAGACAATACCACGGCAGTTGTACGAGGTGGCCAGGGTGGATGGCGCGAGTTCCTGGCAATTGTTCAAAAACGTGACCATGCCTTTGATGGTCCCCGTGTTTATATTGGTCTCGATCTTAACAATACTCGGCACCATGCAGGTCTTTGTCCTCATCCTTTCAATGACAAACGGCGGGCCTGGTTATCATACCGAGGTCCCCGTGACAAGGATCCTCGCCTCAATGGTCGGTTCGTCCAGGTTTGGGTATGCCTGCAGTCAGGGCATAGTGTTCGGGGCGATACTTCTGGTTATTTCGTTCATGCAGATAAGGTTATCGAAATACATGAGACAGGCGTGATATGAGAGAAGGCGTCAGGTATAAAATAGAGCGGTTTTTCAAAGACACCCTGATACACATTTTCCTCATTATTGTATCGGTTACCTGTATCTTTCCGCTTTTATGGATGATAGGTTCGAGCCTGAAGACGCAGCAGACCGTATTTTCCGACATGAGGATTATCCCGGCGCATCCGGTCTGGGGTAATTTTTACGCCGCGTGGACAAGAGGCGGGTTCGGCGTGTATTTTCTTAACAGCGTATTTTATACGGTAACGGTTGTCTTCGGCATAATGATAATCTCTTCCCTGGCGGCGTTCGCGTTTTCCCGCCTGAGGTTTCCGGGCAAGAATATCCTTTTCTACATGTTTTTGGCCGCCATGATGATACCTCTCCCGGGCAGTTTCGTGCCTCTTTATGTATTGATGACAAAACTGCATCTGATAAATACGCGCATAGGATACATACTTTGCATGATAAACGTGGGACTTTCTTTCAGCATATATTTATTGAAGACGTTTTTTGACCAGCTGCCCGCCGAGCTGGAGGATACCGCGCGCATAGACGGGTGTTCCCGCCTGGGCATATGGTGGAACGTGGCGCTTCCTTTGGCGAAGCCCGCGATAGCGGTAATCGTGATATTTAATTCTTTGAACGTTTGGAACGAATATATATTGGCTACTCTCATATTTTCCAGCAAATCGCTCATGCCGCTGCAGAGGGGCCTTATGATGTTTCAGGGCGCTCATATAACGCAGTACCCTCTTTTAATGGCGGGCATGACCATGACCACGTTGCCGATCGTATTGGTTTATCTGCTGATGCAGAGGCATATTATAAAGGGTATAACAGCGGGGGCGGTAGTAGGATGACACAAAGACACCAGGACACCAGGATACCAGGATACCATGGCGCGGCGAAATACATATCTTTGTGTCTTTGTGTCTTTGTGTCTTTGTGTCTTTGTGTAATTTGTCACGCCGAGGAAGAACAGTTGTCTCCCAAGGACATGATCCTGCGCGCCTGGGAGTCGTGGGGAGTGAAGGATTTTGAGAAAACGTTTTACTGGACCGGAAAGTGCATCGAGCTGTACGGTGAAGAAGCGAAGAAAGAGCAGGCGTCCCTGTCCGTTTTCCCTGATACTGCCATGATGGACCAGTATGAGGCGCTGAACGCGGTGGGGACCAGCTTTTTCATACAAGGAGAGACATATCTTTCCCAGGGAGATATAGAAAAGGCTAAAGAGGCGTTTGGCGTATCTATAAATGAATACGGTTACGCGCAGAATTGGGACCCGAGGGGCTGGTTTTGGAGCGTGAAGGAAAAGAGCCAGGCCAGCCTGGCGAAATTGGAGAATAAGCCCGAGGAGATCAAGGTAGAGGAGAAAAAGACAGCCAGGCCTGCCACAAAGATAACTCTTTATGAGCCCGGGAAGGAAGAGATAGTGAATTACAGAAAATACGGTTGTTTTAAAGACGCGGGCACCGATAGATATAAATACGCGGTAAAGGACCAGGAGGGGCTGGCCCAGGCAACAGGGGAAGGTATTTATCCCAATACATCCAGCGTCAATTGGGATCCGCTGTATTTAAAGGCGAAACAAGAAGGCCGCCTGGAAGGCAATCATTGGGATTTTGTGAACACGGACGACCTGGAGGCGAATTTTTACAAATGGGCAAACGCGTCAGAGCCGCAGGGCGTGCGCATGTTTTATACGGGGTTGATGCTGGAGCGTTCAGGACTTTTAACGCACGCGATAAAGACGTATTACGCCATAGTCGCGCATTTCCCAAAGTCGGTTGGCTGGACGTATTTCCGTACGCCCTGGTATATAGCGCAGGTAGCCATGGATAGGATTGATTATTTAACAAGGCATCATCCCGAGCTTAAGATGGAGCTGCGCGGCGCGAGGATTATAGTTGAGAATGGTTTTGATAATAATATCGCGAATGACAGGTTTATAGTGGATCCGGGGGAATTAAGAAAGTTGAATTCTTTTGATAACCTGAAAAGGGTTTTATTCAAGAATAGATCTGTCTCGACCGGGAAGGTTATCAGGCAGGTAGGCGACGGCAAGGTGGATTTAGTCAAGTATGAAAACGGGCATTGGCAGTTAAGGGTGGAAGGCAGGCCCTATATCATAAAAGGCATAGCCTATTCCCCGAGTAAGATCGGGCAGAGCCCTGACGAGGGGACCCTGGATGATTGGATGCTGGCGGATTATAATAATAACGGCAGGATAGACGGGCCTTATGACACCTGGGTGGATAAAAATCATAACAACGCGCGGGACCCGGATGAACCTGTTGTTGGGGATTTCAGGCTTTTAAAAGAAATGGGCTGTAATACCATGCGGCTTTATCATCACGCGTCCAATAAGAAACTCTTGAGGGATCTGCATGAGAATTTCGGCATAATGGTGATAATGGGGGATTTGCTGGGCGCGTATACGGTGGGGTCCGGCGCGGGCTGGTATGAGGGCACTGACTACCGTGATCCCGAGCACAGGAAAAACATGCTCGAAAGCGTGAGGAAGATGGTCGCGGAATTCAAGGACGAGCCATATGTCTTGTTTTGGATGCTGGGCAATGAGAATAATTACGGCGTGGCCAACAGCGCGAAAAAAGACCCGGAGGCTTATTACGCGTTCGTGAATGAGGCGGCCAAGTTGATAAAATCAATGGACAGGGACCATCCCGTGGCTGTCTGCAGCGGAGACCTTCTGTATCTGGATATTTTTTCCAGGATCGCCGGGGACGTGGATATCTACGGGGCCAACGCTTACAGGGGCAAGTATGGATTCGGAAAAAGTTTTTGGGAGAATATAAAATACGCGTGCGACAAGCCGGCCTTGATCACGGAATACGGGTGTCCCAGTTACATGGAAACCAAGCCGCGGGAAGATTCGGAGAGGGAGCAGGCGGATTATTTAAGGGCCAACTGGGAAGATATTGTCTATAATTCCGCGAGGCATGACGGCGTGGGCAATTCGATAGGAGGCGTGCTCTTTGAATGGCTTGACGAGTGGTGGAAGTCGTATGAGCCGGCATTGCATGACGCCAGGAGAAACTGGTCAGGCCCGTTTCCGGATGGCTGGAATTACGAGGAATGGCTTGGGGTGGCCGGACAGGGAGACGGTAAATCAAGCCCGTTCCTCAGGCAGCTTAAAAGATCATATTTTACATATCAGGAGATATGGAAATAGAAAGGGAAGGAGGTGTTAGTATATTTTAAGAATTTAAAGGTTAATGGCAGGGCTGGTTTAAGATCAGCCCGCGAGTATAATAGACGAAAAGGAGGGGGAGATGAAGAAAAGTATTAGTTTGACGCTACTGTTGGTAGCGGGGTTGATGTTGTTCAGCATAGCGAGCTGCGGCGGTTCAAGCGACAGGGGCGAGGCGGCGGAAAACACTCAATTGGCCCGTGTGGAGTCATCTTATGATTATGAGGAGGAGAGCGTCCCCGCGGCAGTCGATGAAGCGCCGGCGTTCAAGGCCTTTTCCGTTTACACGGATGGCAGGTCTCCGGACAATCATTATGTCCCGGCCGGTTACATGGGGGATTATTCGGACGTAAAGATCGATACGGCCAGTTTTGAAAATCCGCACTCCGGTTCCACCTGTGTGAAGATCGTTTATTCCAACGCCGCGAGCCAGGGCGCGAGATGGGGCGGAGTTTATTGGCAGAGTCCGGCCAATAACTGGGGAGACAGGAAAGGCGGTTTTGATTTAAGAGGCGCGAAAAAACTTGTTTTCTGGGCAAGGGGCGAGAAAGGCGGGGAGAGGATAGAGGAAATAAAGATGGGCGGCATAACCGGCCTGTATCCTGATTCAGACATAGCGGGCGTTGGGCCGATCCTTTTGACTACGGACTGGCAGAGGTATGAGATCGATTTAAGCGGCAAGGACCTCAGCTATATAAGCGGCGGTTTTTGCTGGACGACTAATTTGGACGTGAATCCGGACGGCGCGACATTCTATCTGGATGACATAAAGTACGAATAAATAAAACATGGGGTCGCCGGGTCACAAAGTCACCAGGTCACAGGTGACCTTGTGACAGGTGGCCTTATGACTTTAGAATTAAAGTATCGAGGAATGTTAATTTTATGAAGAAGATATTTATAATTATAAGCTGTTTTATCGTAGCGGGGTTGGTCTTATATTTAACGCTCATTAAAACCGGACCTGAAAAGGTCTATATAAAAACCCTGGGAAGTAACCGTTTCCAGTTGATGATAAATAATCAGCCGCATATTGTAAAAGGCATAGTATATAGCCCGGTGCCGATAGGCGATAATCACGCGTATGATTTCTGGGGAGATCCTTTGAGGCCTCACGCGGGCGACGGAAGGCTCATGAAGGAAATCGGCGTGAACGCGATAAGGGTCTATCAGCCCGGTAAGGACATAAAAAACACTAAACAGGTCATCAGGGATTTTTATAATAAATTCGGGATTCGGGTGGCCATGGGGCATTGGCTTGGTTTCTGGGATAATCCTAATTACGCGGACAGGGATTTTAGGGAAAGGGTGAAGAAAGACGCCGCGGAGATGGTGTCGACATATAAAGACGAGAGAGGGATCTTGTTCTGGATTCTCGGCAATGAGAATAATGTGTCTTTTTCATACGGCCCCCAATCCATGAATCTTTGGACAACGTCTGAAATAGAGGCGCTGGACGATCCATATTTAAAAAGGCGGAAAAGGGCCGAGATCTATTATTTGTTTGTCAATGATATCGCGAAAGAGATCCGCAGGATAGATCCTAATCATCCGGTCGTGCTGGCGAACGCCGAGTTGACAGATATAGACGCGGCCGCGGGCATCACGCCGGACATAGATATATTGGGCTGTTCGATATACAGGGGGAAATCGTTCGGCAGTTTTTTCAGGGAGGCGGCGTCGAAATTCAATAAACCCGTCCTCATAACGGAATTCGGCTGTGACAGGTACGACGCGTTTTTAAATAAAGAGGACGAGGCCGCGCAGGCGGAATTCATAGAGGCGCAATGGAATGAGATATCAAAAAATACCTTTAAAGGCAACAGCGAGGGAAATTCCATAGGCGGGTTTGTCTTTGAGTGGACAGACGAGTGGTGGAAGTTCGACGAGGAAAATAAGACAGGCTGGCGCGCGCATGATACCGCTTCCAGCTGGTCAAACGGCGCGTATTATTTTGACATAAAGGCGCCCCAGAACCTGAATATAAATGAGGAATGGTGGGGCATCTGTTCTCTGGATAAAAAGGAGGGCACCCTTGACGAACGCCGGCCTCGTAGGGCATACTTTAAGCTTAAGGAGTTATGGAAATAAAGATGCGCAAAGAATATGAGGCCCCCATGTCATTAGGTAACCAAGTCACCAATATCGCGGTATCGGTGTGTCTTGTTGTCCTGGTGTCCTTGTGCCCTTGTGCCATGGCGCCCTTGTATGCGCAAGAGCACGAAATCGCCGAGAGCTTCGGTCTATACAGCAAGGGCATAGAATATTATCACCAGGGCAGGCTTTACGAGGCCAGGGATATCCTGGAGCGGGCCGTACGTCTTGATCCCAGGAATGACGAGGCACAGGGATATCTGGATCTTGTGAGCGCGGAGTTAAAGATGCGCGAAAAAGGCAGGTTGAATACGTATCAGGATGCGGGGGAGTTCAGGAGAGAAACGGATTTGGGGGGTAAAGAAGAGAATATTTACGAGGAGGCCGGAGATTATCAACCGGGGCCGGAGGATTATGAAGAGGTCTCGGATAATCCCGAAAAGAGGGCCGGCGGTCTTTTTTATTCGGAAGACCCTGAATTTGAGATTGAGGCGGAAGGCGAAGAGAATTCCCGCAAGATCATGAGCGGTGAATATAAGATGTCGCTGGGCGCAACGAGCGAGGATATTATCTGGAAAAAGGCGAACGGCGACTATAACGAACGCAATTTCAGGATGATAAACCATAATTTTCAGCAGACAAATACCTTTGACACGAGGGTGTATGACAGGTTTAAGGTGGTGTTTGACACGAACAAGGAAGCCGAGGGTTTGAATTTTCACTCAGACATAACTGTTGACCCATGGAGTTTTGTCGGCAAGACAGACAAGGTCACGGTATATGACACCACGGCCGCCGATAAGACGGAGATAGAATTGAAATACTGGTCGAATACCAGGAGCACGCTGAACGAGAGATTCGCCACGCTGATCCAGGGTGACGCGATAGCCTTTCCCGAGGTCAAGGTAGTGGACGGCAAGACCGTCCCCACGAGCGTTTCCGATACCTTCGGCCAGTTTTACGATATCCCGGAACTAAAGGTTAATGAGACATTTCAGCCGATAAGAGAGCTGTGGTTTGATTATATTAACGGAGATTCTAAATTAAGGGTATTCCCGATGGGTCTGGAAGACCAGGCGCTGTCTTCCGACGACCCAATGGGTTTTTCAAATCATCATATTTATTGGGAACAGAGCCCCTGGCTTGATGAATGGGCGCCAGGCAACGTAAATACAGGGGCGGCGCCGGTTTCTTTTACCCAGGGGAAATGGTCGGACGATCTTTCATTCGCCACCAGGGACAGCGAATTAAGGAGGCTTACCGCTTTAAGGGGCGTTTCTTTTCAGGGGGATGTGACAGAAGGCACTAACGTATCCGCCGCCATCGCCGCTCCGAAAAATCTGTGGGAAGAGTATGACAGCGTAACCACGTTACCCGCGGCAATCAGGACGAAGACCCAGGTAAACGACCAGCTGATGATAGGCGTAATAGACGCGTTCAGGATGGGTTTTAATGAAAACAGCAGGGATGCCTATAATAACGTTATAGGATTGGACATGAGTTACGATCTTGATCCCTCCACCAACATAGCCGCGGAAGTGGCCGCCAGTAAAAGCGTTTACGACAGCGCCAGTTCTTACGAAACGGAAAAGAACGGCTCCAGCGGGCACATCGCCCTGAAGAAAGAGACGGGCCTTGGAAACGCTAGGGTCGCTTTTACCCACATGGATGAGGCCTTTGACGCGTCTCTGGCGAATTACAAGGAAACCAGGAGAGATCAATCCTGGGGCAGGCACATACAATTCAAGAAACCTCTCGAGTCTGCCGCGTGGGGAGGGTCTTCTCTCAAGTATGACGATATCGATCCTTTCAGGATAGGCGACGGCATAGACGCGGGCAGGGATGTCATCAACTTCAGGCTTGTTAAAAAGGGCGCGGCCGAAGATAAGATGGATAATCTGATTGATTATAGATATGTAAGAGACGCCAATAATAAATACGTGGAGGGGGTGTTCAGGGAGGAGAATACCTTCAGATTTGACCCTGAATGGACGTCGAAGGTAATGTTCTTATATCATGATCTCCCAAAGACAAAAGGCGGGATCGATCCTGTAATATACGATACAGATACGGGCGAGTATTATTTGAATTCGGCCATAGAAGACGGGAAAGACCCGTCTTTATCCACCTATTCCGCCGGCCTGGAGTATTCTCCGGAGGATTGGATAAGCGTATTCGGGATATATGAGAATACAAACGATTCTCTGTTCGCCACCGGAAATCATCCCAGGGGCCTTTTGGACGGCAGTTCTTTTCTTACCAGCACCATTAACGAGAAATCATATAGATATGACCTGCCTTTTCTGTATTCGCAGGGATATTTTGATTTACCGCCTTATGATCGTTTTAACATATACAGGGCGGGTGTTTCCCTTAAGCCGGCGCCCGGCCTGGGAGTGGAGCTTGATTTCACCAAAAATGATTTCAAGTTCGCCCAGGGCATAGACGATAACCTGAATCATTTTGGAACGACGGTAAAGTATGATTTTACCCCCAAGCTGACGGGGTTTTTGAAATACACGTTTTCCAAGGCATATAATTTATATCGCCTGAATACAAGCGGAGATTTAAAATACCAGGATCATCACAATGTTTTCATGGAATTTGACTACGCGGTAAGCGAATATGGATTGTTTGTCATTCAATTCGGAGAGGGCAGCGTGCTTTCTCCCATATGGGGAGCCACCGCGAGCCCATATGGGGATTTTTACCCGACACTAGACACACAGCACATAGTGCGAGTTTATTATAATGGAAAGTTCTGAGGCAAAAGGTCCCTCGCCGCATCAGTTCCAAAGATAAGGCGGCTTCGGGATCAAATTTTGCTTCGCAAAATTTGGGAGGCATTTATGTCAGTAAGAAAAGGTAGTATGTTTGATTATTATACGCTTTCAGACCACGAGAGGAAGAATTTCGACATACTTGAGCTTATCCGCAGGAACGGCCCTATTACCAGGGCCGATATCTCGAAGGTAACGGATCTTAACATAGTGACAGTGTCCAATTACATAAATAATTATATTGAGAAGGGTCTTGTCTCGGAGGGCGGCATGGAGGCGTCCACAGGCGGCAGAAAACCGACCCTTGTCAAGTTGAATGAGAGTAACGGTTACGCCATAGGCCTTGACATGGGCCACATGGATGCCTCGGGGGCGAACATGATAGGGGTCGTTACTGATCTTGCGGGCAGGATAATAGTAAAACTTAAAAAACCGCGGACAAAAGACAGCATGGACAAGATCATAGATAAATCTCTTGATCTGATAAATGAGCTCATCACCAAGAAAGGCATTGATAGAGATAAGGTGAAGGGTGTCGGCATAGGAGTCGGCGGCGTGGTGGATGAGCACCTGGGCACGGTGCGGGATTCCACCAAAAACGGCGTAAGGACCAGTTACATCTCCATAAAAGGGCTCATCGAGCAGAAATTCGGGATACCTTCTTTCATAGGCAATGACGCCACGTTCGCCGCGTTCGGGGAAAAGATGCATGCCCTTCCGATGGATACCGAAGACGTTGTCTACATGTATTCCGATGTCGGAAGCGGTATCATTATAAAAGGCGCGATGTATTGCGGCGCGAGCGGAAGCGCCGGGGAGATACGCATTAATTATCCCCGCAACGGGGACTATCTGCAGCTTTCAAAGAACCTGTCATTTTTACTGCCCACGGGATTGGATCTGGGTCTCGTGAGCCAGGCGAAAAAACTCCTGAAAGAAGGGGATGTAAAATCTAACGTCCTGGAGTTTTGCGATAATAAGCCGGACAGCCTGACAGTTGATAACGTGATAGACGCGGCCAAATCAGGGGATACGCTGGCGATAGAGCTCCTGGAAGACGCGTCGGTGAATTTAGGCATAAGGGTAGCTTATCTGGTCAACTTATTCAATCCTGAAATAGTTGTCATAGGAGGTGGCATTGAAAAGGCCGGAAGCCTGCTCCTGGAGCCTTTGAGGCGTACTGTCAGGAAGTGGGCATTTGAAGAGCCGGCAAACGTTGTAAAGATAATACCCGCCAGATTGGGTGAAGATTCTGTGGCGTTAGGGGCCGCGAGCATTGTTATAAGAGACGTATTTGTAAAGGCATAGTTCGTAGAAATCATTAATTGCTGCGAAGCCAAGCGCATAATCTGATTGGCAAAGTAGAACCGTATCAAACCGTATCTTTTCGTTCTATTGACAAAAGTATAATATTATGATATACTTCTCCATTACAAAGGAGAAGAGATGCGTATCAATCGTATCATATTATTATATCTTGTTGTAATAATTGCAGTTGTATTAAATTCTCCTCATTTTTTATTTTCCGCAGGCATATCTAATCAAGATATAACACAATATATAGTCGATATATCAAAAGAAATATACAGATCTATCCAAAAATCAGATCAGATAGTTTTGGATGATTCGAAAGGGGAGGTAAAAATAAAATTATTGCTTTCTCCCTGGGGTGAGTTGAAGGACGTCTCTATATCAGAATCATCAGGGAGCAGGGAATTGGATAATGTATGTTTGAAGGCCGCGTGGTTGAATGAAAGATACCAGCCGTTTCCCGAAGCCCTGGGAGATGAAGAGTTGTGGATAGATGTGCCTTTGATATTTGGCGCGATGCCTGAATCCGAGGGTTCGTTTAAAACGGACAGCTGGAAGGCCGGGGATAACACGGCGACAAGGGTGGAGAAATTAGGCCTTCCAAAAAGAGATTTTTCGCTTGCCGCGGAATCCGCGGGAAAAAAGGAGAGGATCCGGACAAGTTTAGGCCTGAACGAGGCGGTTGACGCCGCGCTGGAAAATCAGATGTCCACCAAGATTGCGCTGGAAGAGATAGAGTTGTCAAAACTCAAGATAAGGGAAGCCAGGCGCGCGCTGTATCCTGCGGCCAGTCTGAATTATCTGGAGACGATCGGCAAGACCACGGGCGTAACGCAGGATTTTACGGACAAGGAATACAAGGTCAAGTTTGAATATCCGCTATACTATGGCTGGAGGCTTAAATACGCGGTGGATCAGGCGGTCACCAACATGAAGGCGTCCCAGGCCTTCTACGATAAGGCCCTGCAGGATCTTCGGGTAGAGGTGGAGACCGCGTTTTATTCCTATGTCGCGAGTAAAATGAACGAAAAGATACACAAGGCGCTCCTGGAAGACCTCAGGGGTATTTTTGATAACGCGAAGAAAAAATTCGAGCTTGGCCTCAGCACGAAGGCGGAATTTATGCAGTCTGAGAATCAGATGAAGCAGATCAACTATCAGATTGTCTCAAGCGAAAATGAATTGGCCATGGCGAAGCTCGCGCTTATGCAGGCGATGAACGCCGGAGACGATGAAGGCGCGCTGGAGGCCATAAAGATTGATACGGCGGGAGACCTGGAGCCCATAAATTTGGATATTGCCATGGAGGATTGCGTGGGCCTGGCTTTTAAATCAAGGCCTGATTTAAGGCACAAGGAATACATGGTGGAATTCAATGATTACGAACGAAAGATAAATCAGAGCAAGAATCAGTTGAAGGTGGACCTGACCGGAACGTATGGCAAATCAGGCGGCGCGTATGAATCGGAAGGGTTGACCATGGGCAGGGACTGGTATCTTGGTTTCAAGGTCACGAAGCCGCTGGGCGGCAATACCATATCCACCGCTTATACACAGGATAAGACAAGCCAGAAACACGGCCAGTCGACAAGGACGGAGTCCTCGAGTCAATCAGTGGAAATGGGCCTGCTTGATAACCTGCAGTCGTTTTCGGAGAGGAAGTCTTCGGAGATAGCCTTGAAAAAGGCGCAGGATGAGCTGCAGCAGACTAAGGATGGCATCCTGAAAGAAGTCAAGGAATCATATTTGAATTATAAAAAAGGCGTGGTCCAGATGAATACAAACCTCGACAAGGTGAGATACAGGGAAGAGGAACTGAAGATCGCGAAGGCCCGCGCCGGATTGAACGATATACCTGTTTCGGAACTTATACAGGCGCACATGAACCTGGCTGATGAAAAGTCTTATTACATAGAGGCGTTAGGCAGTGTCTATCAGGCCCTGACAAAATTAAACAAGGCCACCGGCTATACGCTTTTTGTGGATGACGAAAGTTTCCGGCTCGCCGATATAAAAGGACGATAAATGAAAAAACCAAAGATATTCCTGATGGGTTTTATAATCCTGTGGGTCGTTGTTTTCGCCGTCATATGGGGGATCACCCTGCTCAAGAAAGGACAGTTTAAGAAACCTCCGGCCACGTCGTCCGAGATGATGGGGATGGCGGGGGAAACAGGTTCGGATATGCCGCAAGGCCAGGAGGCGGCCGGGGAAGCGATAGCTGTCAGGTGTTATAAGATAGGCCTGACGGATTTTAAGGACGATCTGCCTATCATGGGGACTGTAAAGGGCGCGGTGGAGATAGAGCTTAAATTCGAGGTGAACGGCGTGGTCGATTCGATTAATTTCAGGGAAGGCGACATGGTATACAAGGGAGACCTTATAGCCGTTTTGGATAAAAAAGACGCGAAGCTGAAGGTTGAATATTCCAGGAGTAAATTAGACGTGGCGAAGACGCAGTCGCTAGCGGCCAAAAAGAAACTGGAGATACACAGGAATCTTTACGAGATAGGCAGTATCATAAAGGCGAAATTGGAAGAGGTTGAGCTGGAGTCCAAGGCCGCGGAAGAGCAGGCGAAGTCAGCGGATGTGGAATTAAGGTCAGCCGAGGCGGAGCTTAAAAAGACGGATCTTTACGCTCCGAGAGAGGGTGTCCTTGGCTCCAGGGATGTTGAAGTCGGGGAATTTATCACGCCTCAGAATAAGGTCGGTACCCTGTACGACGTGAAAGAGGTCTTTGTGGAGCTCGGCATAGTCGAGAACGATATAGACAAGATCGCGCCGGGCCAAAAGGTCATAGTGACGGTTGACGCGCATCCGGGCATGACGTTTAACGGCGCGGTGGATTATATATTTCCTGTCATAGAAGGCAAATCAAGGACATTGACCATAAGGGTAAAGATACAGAACCCGGACGCGATGCTGCTGCCGGGCATGTTCTCGAGGGCGATCGTTACGGTGGCGGAATTTCAGAACGCGATAGTCGTGCCGAGCATGAGCCTCAACAAGACAGACGATGGCTATAAGGTCTTCGTGGTTGACGCGGGAAACAAGGTAAAGGCGAGGCCCGTCAACGTCGAATACGTCACTACCGATTATTCCGTGATAGGCCAGGGCCTTAGCGTGGGAGAGCTTATCGTGACAGAGACGCCCCAGGAGCTTAAGGACGATATGCCGGTTGAGATCGTGGAGATCCAAGAGCCAGCCGCCACTGATAATGAAACTAGCCGACCTAGCAATTGACAAGCCTGTAACAATAACAATGGTTTTTTTAGGTATCATGCTGTTAGGCGTGATATCCTGGTCCAGGCTTCCCCAGGAGTTATTCCCAGCCATATCCTATCCTCAGCTTACCATAGTCACTACTTATGAAAACGCGGCGCCCGAAGAAATAGAAACGCTTATTACCAAGATCATAGAAGAGGCGGTCGGTACGGCGGGGAACCTTAAGCGCATCAGTTCCGCGTCCAAAGAAGGCGTATCCCTGGTTACCGCGGAATTTAACTGGGGTACCAACATGGATTTCGCGTCCTTGGGCGTCAGGGAAAAAATAGACCTTGTGAAAGAACGGCTGCCGCTGGGTTCGGCCGAGCCCATTGTCATGAAGTTCAATCCTTTTGAGCTGCCTATCATAACGCTCAGCGTTACAGGGGACCAGAAGCCTTCGGAGATCCTGAAGCTTTCAAGGAAATTCATAAAAGATGAGCTGGAAAAGGTGTCAGGGGTCGCCTCTTGCAATATCACAGGAGGCGTGGAAAGGGAGATTGTTATCTGGCTTGACCAGGCGCGTTTCGCGGTTTCGGGCGTAGCCATAAATAAAGTGGTGGACGCCCTCAAGTCCTCCAACCTTAATTATCCGGCGGGCACCATAGAAGAGCATTTTTACGAATATCTTATAAGGACCATAGGCGAGTTTGAGGTCGTTTCCCAGATAAAAGATACCATAGTGGGCGTCGAGGAGTCTGAAAGGTCAAAGTCAGAGAAAAAAGATCAGGCGGAATACGCTTCTTTAGGCAAGAAAGAAGAAAAAGGAAGGATCGTTTATCTCAAGGACATCGCTGAGGTGAAAGATACCTTTCAGGAAAAGACCAGCATCTCAAGATATAACGGCAAGGACAATATATCCATAGCTATTTTAAAACAGGCAGGCGCGAACGCCATACAGACAGCGGACAAGATCAAGAGGCGCCTGGAAGAGATAAAGAGAGATTTGCCGAAAGGCATATACGTGAACATCGTTTATGATCAGTCCCTGTTCATAAAAAAGGCCATCAGGGATGTCACGGATTCCGCCGCCCAGGGAGGATTTCTCGCGTTTTTGGTCCTGTGGTTTTTCCTGAAGAAAATAAAACCCGCATTGATCGTTGCCCTCTCCATCCCCATATCGATAATGATATCTTTTATATTGATGTATTTCAGCGGCATAACGATCAACATGCTCTCGATGGGAGGATTGGCGCTGGGGGTAGGTATGTTGGTTGACGCGGGGGTAGTCGTCATAGAAAATATTTCCAATCATATGCAAAACGGCCAGGAACTTAAAGAGGCCGCGAGGACAGGCACGAACGAGGTCGCGAGTCCGATCTGGGGCTCTGTCATGACAACCGTAGTGGTGTTCCTGCCTATGATATTCGTGGTAGGTATCGCCGGTCAGTTATTTAAGGAAATCTCCATGACAATAACATACTCGCTCATGGCCTCTCTCTTTGTTTCTTTGGCGCTCATACCTTTGTTCGTGACTGTCGGCAGGAGAAAGAAAAACCAGCCGCCGGCCGGATCCGTGATGAAGGCTGATTCTGAAGTCAAGATAGTGAGAAAGATGGGGGAGCTGTATTCAATGTCCCTGCCATGGGTGTTAAAAAGAAAAAAAATAGTGGTCCTTTTGAGCCTGATATTATTTTTATCGAGCATGTTTTTATTCAAGTTCATAGGCCAGGAATTCATGCCAAAGGTCGATCAGCGTGAATTCGTGATGAAGGTAAATCTTCCGACAGGGACCAAGCTGGGCGTTACGGACTCTGTTGTCAAAAAGATAGAAGGGGCGCTTTTGAAAAACAGGGACGTGGCTACGGTCGCGGTAACCATAGGTTCCTCCAAGGAAAAGGCGACGGGTGATGTCATAGAGACGCTGGGCTCTCATCAGGCTAATATTATGGTCAATCTGAAGAAAGGCAAGGAAAAAGGAAAGCTCGCGACGCCTGATATCATCCAAGACCTGAAGAAAGGATTGGACAGGGAGGATTTGGAAGGCGCTGAGATAGAGTACATACTGCAGGATAGCGTTTTTAAAAGCGCCATGATGGGGTCAGCTCCCATAGTCATTGAGATAAAATGCCACGATATAAATTTTCTTAAAAAACTGCACGAAGAGACATTCGCGGGATTACTGAGGATCCCTGGGATATACGGCGTCAGGACCAGTTTGGCGAGCCCCGCGCCTGAAACAAAGATAAATATCATAAAAGACAAGGCTGCTCTGTATAATCTTTCAGTGGGCGCGATATCCCAGGCGGCCCACATAGCGCTGAAAGGCGTAACCGCCACCAAATTCAAGGAATCCGGCAGGGAAGTAGACGTCAAGGTCAGGTTGAGGCCAAGGGACAGGACAGCCCTCTCCAGCATAAGGAATATCCTTATATATTCGCCTTTGGGCATAAGTGTCCCGCTTTCGGAAGTGGCTTATATCAGCCACGGGGTCGGTCCCAGCGAGATAAAACGCCTGGACCAGCAGAGGGTGGCGATGGTGACGGCCAATATCTCAGGCAGGTCTTTGGATAAGGTCACGGAAGATATAAACAGGATGGTTGATAATATAATGCGTTCGCACGCGGATGTCAAGAGGCAGGCCCTTAGGCAGGTGGAAAAGGATTTCTCAATACAGCTCGCGGGCGAGAACCAGGAGATGAAAGAATCGTTTAAAAGCCTGCAATTCGCACTCATCCTGTCTATTCTCCTGGTCTACATGATCATGGCCAGCGAGTTCGAGTCGTTCTGGCAGCCTTTTTTGATAATGTTCACGATACCCCTGTCATTGATAGGCGTGGCGTGGGTTTTATTTCTGACCCATACCCCTTTGAGCGTCGTGGTAATATTGGGGGTCATAATGCTCGGGGGCATAGTCGTGGATAACGGCATTGTCCTGATAGACAAGATAAACGTCTTAAAAAAAGAGGGAAATGACCTGATCACATCTGTCAGCGAGGCGGGGAAAAACAGGCTGAGGCCAATATTGATGACTTCTTTCACCACGGTGTTAGGGCTTTTGCCGCTGGCCCTTGGCATGGGAGAAGGTTCCGAGCTTCAGGCGCCTATGGCCTTGACAGTCATGGGCGGGCTCGCGGTGGCGACCTTATTGACACTTTTTGTCATACCTGTTTTTTATACAAGCGCCGCCTCTTGGTTTGAGAAAAAGACCATAGCGGCCGTTCCCGCCAAAGAGGCGAAGGCGGCCATCGCGAAACCAGTGCCCTTGCCCGCGGTCAGGGATAAAAAAGAGATAATGGTTATATCCAAAGAATCCAGGGAGGCGGCGCCTTTTTTAAACAAGAGACAGGGTGAGCTCATGGAGTATCTTAAAGCGGAAAAGAGGATTACCAGAAAAGATTACGCCAGGTTATTCAATGTCTCCGTGCCTACCGCGGCGCGCGACCTCAAAGAACTTTTGGATAAAGGTATCTTAAAGGCGGACGGGCCTCTTGGCCCCGGAAGATGGTATGAATTAAAATGAACCTTCCTGATTTTTCAGTAAATAAGCCGGTCAGCATTTCCATGTTTTTCATAGCGGCCATTATCGTGGGCGCGGTTTCCCTGCTCAGTCTTCCCGTGGAATTAAAACCCAACATAGCTTACGGCGATATCAGCATAATCGTCGCAGTCAGAGGCGGCATGCCTCCTCAGGAAGTGGAGAGCATGGTCACTAAGCCCATAGAGGAGGCGGTATCCACGGCCAGCCATCTGCAGAACGTATATTCCACCTCAAAGGCGGGAGAATCCAGGATATGGCTTGAGTTTGAGCCGGGCATAGACATGGATTTCGCGGCCCTGGAGGTGAAAGAAAAATTTTCCAAGGTAAGGGATAAACTGCCCAAGGAGATAGAAAAGCCGATATTGGCGCAGTATAAGGAATCGGACACCCCGATAATGGTCCTGGCGATCACCAGCAAGGTCCACAGCGTTGAGTCATTGAGGAGGATAGTGGATGAGCAGGTCAAGGAGCGCATATTGAGGGTCAGCGGGGTGGCCAATGTGGATGTATATGGAGGCAGGGAGAGGAAGATACTTGTCGAGATAGACCAGGCAAGACTGCGGGCCCACCACATCCCCATAGATTACGTGGTGAGTTCCCTGGGGGCTAATAACCTGAATCTCTTATTGGGGGAGATAGACAAGGATAAGAATAAATACCTCATAAGGGCCATAGGGACATTCAACAGCACGAAAGATATAGAGGCGATAGGCGTGGGCACCGGGCCGCAGGGGGGTGTCATAAGATTAAAAGACGTGGCCATCGTTAAAGATTCTTACATGGAGCCCGTGGCCTATGCCAGGACAGACATAGAGCCGGTAGTGTCTATTTATATCCAAAAGGAATCCACCGCCAATACCATAAGCGTGGTAAACGGCATAAAAAAAGAACTGGTCAAGATCCGGGGGATAATAGACAAGAACATATATGTTAAAAATACGCTTAATCAGGCGGATATAATACAGGATGCCATCAGATCGGTAAAGGCCTCTTTGATAAACGGCGCCTTTTTGGCCGTGTTGATACTTTTGCTGGCGCTCAGGGATTTTAAGCCTACCTTTATAATAGCCGTTACCATCCCGGTTTCGGTCATGATTACTTTCGTGCTCATGTATTTTCAGAAATTATCGCTGAACGTGATGACATTGAGCGGGCTCGCGCTCGGCATAGGCATGCTGGTGGATAATTCAATAGTCGTCCTGGATAACATAGACAAAAAAAGATCCGAGGCTGATTACGGGAAGGATTGGAAAAAGAGGCATTCATCTGTCTGCGTGGATGGGGCCGCGGAGATGGGGTTGGCCATTACCGCGTCCACGCTTACCACGGTCATAGTGTTTTTGCCGTTCGCGTTCGTGAATAAAGAGATGAGGATGCTGTGGAGCGGCCTGGCATATACCGTGACGTATTCTTTATTGGTGAGTCTATTTGTCGCGATGACCCTGGTGCCCGCCTTGTCCAGTCAGATGGTCCGCAGGCCCCCAAAGATAAAAAAGGCGGGGCCCTCAAAAAGGGACCTGTTTTATCGGATAAAGTTCTGGTATAGAAAAATCTTATTCGTATCTATAAGGCATAGAAATATTGTCATAGCGGCCGCGTTTTTAACGTTGATCGTAGCGTTATTTTTTGGGACAAGGCTGGGCAAAGAATTTACGGCAGAGGAGGAAGAGGGTCGTTTTACGATTTTCGTGGAACTTGAGCCGGGCGCGAAACTGGACGTGACGGATAAGATGGCGAAACAGATAGAAGACAGGCTAGTTGACATAAAAGAGATAAAGACCTTTACCTCCAGGGTTGAGCCGTGGTCGTCAAAGATATACGTCAAGCTGATACCTCTGGCGGAAAGAAAAAGGACCACGAAGGAAGTCATGGACTTGATCCGCGCGGAGGCGGATAAGGTCGCCAAGAGATACAAGGGCGGATTCGTGTATTTTTCAGAGATCCAGGAAAGCGGCCTGAAGGAGCTTACCCTGGATCTTTACGGCTACGATTACAGGGTTTTAAAAGAACTCGCTGTCTCCATAGCGACGCGCCTGGGAAGCGTGCCGGGTTTTGAGGACATAAGGATGTCCAGGATCAGCGGCAGGCCGGAGTGGCTCATAAAGATAGACAAGAAAAAGACGGCCAAGTTTGGCTTCACTACACAGGATGTCGCCGAGACGCTTCATGGAGAAATAAGGGGGTTGAGGGCCACCCTCTTTCATACGGAGGCGAGGGAGGTGGAGACTGTCTCAAGGCTGCAGAAAAGATACAGGGAAAAATTAGACGATATAAGAAGGCTGGTTATCTATAGTCCCGAAGGGGAATCCATCCTTCTGGAACAGCTCGCTGATTTTGTCCCTGACATAGGGTCCAGCGAGATAGTGAGAAAAAACAAGACCAGGGTAGTCCATATAACTACGATGGTGACAAAGGGTTCTTTGCAGGATGCTGTCGGCAGGGTGAGGGCCGCGCTTGCCGACATGGAATTCCCCAGGGATTATTATTGGAGGGTGGGGGGTGATTATGAAAGGAACCTGGAAAGCGAAAAGGAATTATGGGCCTTCCCGTTCACGTTATCCCCGCCTTATGTTCAGATGCCGGGCGTTTTATGGATAACGCTGTTATTGGTATTCATGGTCCTGGCGTCTTTATTCGAATCTTTTATCCAGCCGTTTATAATAGTGATTGCCGTTCCCCTGGCCATAGTAGGCGTGGTGTTGGCGCTCTTCATGTCTCATAAGCCGATCTCGAGGGGGGCCCTAATAGGCGCCATTATGTTAGCCGGCATAGTCGTTAACAATTCGATTGTCTTGGTTGACCGCATAAATTTCTTAAGGACAAGGAAAGACGGTTCGCGGAGCGATAGATACTGGCAGGTATTGAAGGCGGTCATTGTGGCGGGCGAGGATCGACTGAGGCCGATATTCATGACGACATCTACCACTGTCCTGGGTCTTGTCCCGATGGCGTTTGACACCAGTGAGGCATCCAACCTCTGGTCTCCTCTCGCCATAACGGTCATAGGAGGGCTGATCTCCTCTACTTTAATGACTTTATTTATTGTTCCCGGTATATACGTAATATTCGAAAATTTCAAGGATATAAAATTCCAGCCAAAGGAATTATTAGTATTTGTTTGGAAAAAGACTTGTGGTATAATAAATAAGAAGGCGGCACGATCTTCTTAAGAGCGGAGGGGTTGTTATGGATAGGACGCTGCGTTCCATAATATGGATATTGGTGGTATTGGTGGTATTGAGCAGTTTCAGCACCGCCTGGTTTTTCGCGGCAAAGGAACAGATTTACGGGGATTACCTGAAGCTGGAAGATCTCTTCAAGGCCAGCGTAGACAAATTAAACCAGAATATAGCCTCCATCAATAAAGAGAAGGTCGAATTAAAATCAAAGCTGGATCAGGTTGAAAAAGAACTCCGGACCCTGGAGGCCAGAAATAATGACATCAAGTCTTTATATGAGTCCGCCTTGGAGGAAAAGGGGTATCTGACCAGAGAACTGGCGAGCGTCAAAAAGGGCAAGGTCTTTCTGGAAAACAAGATAAAAGAGATGGAGTCGGACATGTACGTGGTGAATCTGCTGGCCCCGAAGGATGAGGAGATAGAAAGGTTGAAGGGTGAAAACGCCGGCATGGGCGATAAGATCGCCAAGCTCGAGAAGGACCTGTCAAACAAAGACAAGGAACTCGAGGATATAAAGGTCGTTTTTCAGGATAAGTCGCGTGAGACAGCGCAGCTGCGCGCCGAGGCCTATCATACCCGGGATGAGGTGGACTTACCCCCGATTGTCGTGAACAGCCAGCCGCAGAAGACGGCCCGCCTGACAACCCCTTCTTTTGAGCGCCTGAATATCAGCCCAGGTTTGAAGGGTAGGATAGTGACTGTTAATAAAGAGCATAATTTCGTGGTTATAGACCTTGGCAAGCAGGATGGGGTCGAGATAGGCAATATGTTCAACGTGTACAGGGGTGATTCGCTATTGGGTTTCGTGGAGGTCATACAGACACGGGACAGGATCGCCGCCGCGGATATAAAGGATCTCAAGCAGGGTCTGGACATAGAGATAAATGATATCGTTGTAAAGCGATGACCGATGGAACTTCCAAGATACCTCCGTAGTCTCAGTTTCAAAAAAAGAGTAAGCACAAAATCCCTTGTAATATTTACCAGGCAGTTCGCGACCCTGATAGCGGCGGGCCTGCCTCTCGTGAAGGCCCTGAGGACCCTGTATGATCAGCTGGAGCCGGGGGTGTTAAAGGATATAATAAAATCGGTGGCTGATGACGTGGAAGGCGGCACTAATTTTTCAGAGGCCCTGGCCCATTTTCCGGCCACGTTTCCTGAGTTTTATGTCAACATGATAAAGGCCGGAGAGCTCGGCGGCATGCTCGTGGACATACTCAAGCGGCTTTCCGAATTTTTAGACAAGAGCCAAAAACTCAGGGACAGGATAAGGTCCGCCCTCATGTATCCGATGTTTGTCATGCTTGTCGCCCTCCTCATACTCGTGATGCTCATGATTTTCGTGATACCCGCGTTCACCAACATGTTTTCCGAATTAGGAGGGGCATTACCCCTGCCCACGAGGATATTGATAGGCGCGAGCGACTTCACGAGAAGTTTTTGGTATCTGATCCCGCTCATACCTATCTTATTGATAGCGGCTTATAAGGCGCTGGTCAGGGATCCGGGCAGGCGTTTTATCATAGATCGTTTAAAGCTGCGCGTGCCCATCGTGGGGCCCCTGGTACAGCAGGTCGCTGTCGCGAGGTTTACCAGGACGCTTGGGACGCTTCTTACCAGCGGGGTGCCCATATTGGCCGCGCTTCAGACAGTGAAAGATATCATAGGCAACGAATTTATAGGCAGGGCGGTCATGCAGCTTAGAGACAGCATAAAAGAGGGAGAAGGCGTCTCCGGTCCGATGGAGGCCAGCAAGGCCTTTCCGCCGCTTGTCACGAAGATGATCAGCATAGGCGAGGAAACAGGAGAGCTTGATAAGATGCTCATACAGATCGCGGATAATTTCGAGGAAGAGGTGGATGTCGCCGTGAGCGGCCTTACGTCTTTATTGGAGCCGCTGTTGATCGTATTCATGGGGTTGGTCGTGGGTTTTATAGTTATTTCCATGTTCATGCCGCTGTTCTCCTTGGCAAAGCTTATCGGTTAATCTCCTTAGTTGACACTCGAGTAATACTCCTTTTGTCAACTTAGGGATGCGGGAAGAGTTGAAAATGGGTAAAAAAGGTTTTTCACTACTGGAGCTTATAATCGCCATAGCGGTATTGGCCGTCGGGTTAGTGGGGATCCTGCAGATATTTCCTATCGGATTAAGGGCTTCCCAGCGCGCGGGCATGATGACAAAGGCGGCATTCTTGGCGCAGAATAAGATAGGGGACGTGAAATTAGCGGGTTTTGATTCCATCACCGCCCTTCCTCCAAAGATAGCGTTGTCGGGCAGGGAAGGGGATTTCGAATGGGGCGTGAATATCGAGGACGCGGATCTCGAGGGGGTGGAGTCCGACGATAATATCCGCAGGATTATCGTGAAAGTCAGCTGGCCTGAACGCGGCGCAACCAGATCCAAGGATTTTATAACTTACATTACCAAGTGAATAATTGTCTAAGTTGACAAAACAAGCAATACTCCTTTTGTCAACTTAGACCATTTATATGAAGCGGAATGCCTTTACATTAGTTGAGGTCCTGATTGCCCTCGCGATATTGGCCGTGGTAGTCGCGTCCACCCTTACTATTTTCAAGAGCGTGTCAAAGTCATGGCAAAGGGGTGAGACGAGGAGCGAGCGCTATCATAACGCGAGGACCGCGGCCGGAAAGATGGCCGCGGAGGTCTCGCAGGCGATATTGAGCGAGAACGGCGCGGCAAAGTTTATCGGAGACAAGGAAGGCGTGCGGTTTATTTCTTTTATTTCCGCGCAAGGAGGCATGTTCGAGCCCGCGGAGATATCGTATTGGCTGGACAGAGACAGGAATCTTCTCATGCGCAACGAGGACACGGATCCGGATTACGACTTTTCTACTTATGACGCCAGCGATGTCCTCGGAGACGCTATCTATGAATTGGAATTTTCTTATTATGACGGGTTATCGTGGAATGATGAATGGGATTCGTCAGGGGCGCCGGGAAACGCCCTGCCAAAGGCAGTCAAGATAAAGATCAGGGTGGATGACAAGAAAGGTAAAGAAGGGGAAACCTTTGAGATAATGTCCCGCCTTAAAACCGCCTAAATTTAGGATTTTTATGAAAATCGGCATAATCGGTCCGCCACAGAGCGGAAAAACAACGATATTTAAGGTCTTATTGCAGTCCGCGGATATTGCCGGGGACATAGGCATGTTTAAATTCATGGACCAGCGCATAGAAAAGCTCAGTGATATTTTCTCTTCGAAGAAGAGGGTGTATCCTGAGACGGCTTTTTTGGATATCGGCTCAGGAGCGGGTTTTACCGGCAAGGAGTATTCCAAGCTGCATGATATAGATTTGTTTATATGCGTGGCTGATGCGTTTTTCAGCGATGACCCAAAGAAAGGCCTTGAGGGATACATTACGGATATTATACTTTCGGATCTTGAGGCCATACAGAACAGGCGCGCCAGGATAGAGAAAGAGAGGATGAAAATAAAGTCCGACATAGAGGGCGAGATGAGGCTGTTGAATAAGTGCCAGGAAGCGCTTGAAGACTCGAGGCTTCTGCGCAATATAGGGCTGACCAGGGACGAGCTGAGGCTTTTTTCGGGATTTTCGTTTATAAGCCTCAGGCCCGTCATCGTCGTTATAAATCTTGAAGAGGGGACAAAAGAGGATAGGCCAAAGATGACCGAGGAATATTGCTCTTCAATAGGTTTAAAGAGCCTGAGATTTTTCGGAAAAACAGAATTCGAGATGCTGGAATTGGATCCCGAGGAGAGGGACGCGTTTTCCAGGGAAATGGGTTCCGGGTATAATTTCAGGGAAAGCATGTCAAGGTTGATAAGCGGGGAATTGAACCTTATCACATTTTTTACGGCCGGAGACAAGGATACGACAGGGTGGCATCTCGAATCAGGCCTTCCCATAATAGAGGCCGCCGGCAAGATACATTCTGATATAAAGAGGGGGTTTATAAGGGCGGAGGTCGTGAATTATGAGGATTTTATGAAATGCGGCGGCAACATGCAGAAGGTGAAAGAGGCCGGGCTGTTGCGTTTGGAAGGGAAGGAATACATAGTAAGAGACGGGGATATGCTGAATATCAGGTTTAACGTGTAGCGTGAAAGTATAAAGGTTTACGGTTGAAAGGGGGAAGTGATGCGGAAGATCAAGAGGGCGCTTGTAAGCGTGTCTGACAAAGGCGGGCTGGAAGAATTCGTAAGGGAACTTGATAAATTCGGAGTGGAGATATTGTCGACAGGCGGGACAGCGAAGTTTATAAGCGGGCTGGGCATAAAAACCAGGGCCGTTTCTGATTATACGGGTTTTCCGGAAATGCTGGACGGGAGGGTAAAGACCCTGCACCCCAAGATACACGGCGGGCTTTTATCCTTGAGGGACAACAAAGAGCACATGGACCAGGTCAGGAAGCACGGCATAGAGCTGATAGACATGGTGGTTGTTAATCTTTATCCTTTTGAGAAGACCGTAGCCAAGCCGGACGTCAAATTCGCGGAGGCGATAGAAAATATAGACATAGGCGGTCCCAGCATGCTTCGCTCGGCGGCCAAGAATTTTAAAGACGTGGCGGTGGTCTGTAATCCGGCGAGGTATAAGGACATAATCGAGGAGATGAGGAAGAATGACGGGGCGATTTCAGAAGACCTGCATTTTAAACTCGGGGCGGAGGTCTTTGAGACGACCTCGAGATATGACGGGATGATCTATGACTATTTAAAAAAACAACCAGGGTTACAAAGCGGCAAGGCTGCAATGTCACAAGGGTCGGGGTATCCGGATAAGCTGGGGCTCAGCTTTGAGAAGATACAAAGTTTAAGGTATGGGGAGAATCCGCATCAGAAAGCGGCTTTTTATAAAGATAAAGATATAAATGTCGTCGGTATCAGCGACGCGAAACAGCTTCACGGCAAGGAGCTTTCTTTCAATAATATAATAGACCTTGACGCCGCGCTTGAGATAGTAAAAGAATTTAAGGAGCCGGCCGCCAGTGTCATCAAGCACACTAATCCCTGCGGCGCGGCTTCGGCGGGGAC